>DASRZB010000447.1:0-4413 GCA_035653855.1 Acidothermaceae bacterium
CGGTCGATCTCGACGCGGTCCTTGGTGATGTGGTGAATCTTCAGCGGATGAGCGACTGCGGTTGCGAGGTCCATGGCTGGATTCAGTGATGCGTGTGGATCCTGAAACACCAGTTGGATGGCCTGCCGCACCGCACGAAACTGTGGCTCGCGCAGTCCGGTGAGCTCTATGGCACCGCCGTATTCAGGGCCCGCGTCGAATCGCACGGTGCCGCCGGTAATGGGCGCCAGACCAAGCAACGCGCGTGCTGTCGTGGTCTTGCCGCTGCCCGACTCACCAACCAAACCGAGCACCTCACCCTTGCGCAGGGTGAACGAGACCCCGTCGACGGCCTTCACCGATCCCGACGATCGACCGAGCAGGCGATCGAAGAATCCACCGCGCAAAGCAAAATGCACCCGCAGATCACGGACGTCGAGCACAACGGGTCGGTCGTCGAGTGGCGTCGCGGCACGTACGACCTCGAGATCGTCAGGCTTCGTCGGCACTGGCCAACTCCTGTCGCTGCAGCGGGGCGGTGCCACCGGGTGGGATCAACTCGTCCGGACCGTGCAACCAGCACGACACCCGCTGGCCGCTGGACGCCCGCACTTCGACCGGATCGAGACTTCCGCATACCTGCATCGCACTTGGGCAGCGCGGGTGGAAGTGGCAGCCGGACGGCGGGTCGACGAGGTCGGGCGGCGAGCCCGGAATGTAGTGCAACGCCGTCGTCGACAGCGAGATCGTCGAGCGCAGCAGTTCGCGGGTGTAGGGATGCGACGGATCGGAGAACACCTGGCGCGCGTCGCCTTCTTCGACAATGCGTCCCGCGTACATGACGGCCACCCGCTCGCACGCCTCGGCAACGATGCCGAGGTTGTGCGTGATCAGCAGCAGCGACGTGTCGAAGTTGCGCTTCAGGTCGGCCAGGATCGACAAGATCTGGGCCTCGACCAGCACGTCGAGTGCAGTCGTCGGCTCGTCGGCAACGACGAACGCCGGATTGAGCACGAGGGCCAGCGCGATCATGATGCGTTGGCGCATACCGCCGGAGAACTCGTGTGGGTAGTGCCGAAAGCGGGTCGGCGGGATGCCCATACGCCGCAACGTGTCGATCGATCGTGCGTCGATCTCCTCGGAGTTCAGTTCTGGTTCGTGCGCGCGCAACGTCTCGGCGAAGTGCTCACTGATGCGCATCAACGGATCGAGGCGGGTCATCGGTTCTTGGAAGATGAGTCCGAGTTCGGCTCCGCGCATCTCCCGCATGTCGCTCTGCTTCACGCCGACCAACTCGCGATCGCGGAAGCGCACGCTGCCGTCGACAGCAGAGCCGCTAGGGAGCAAGCCGAGGATGCCGCGACCGAGGGTGGACTTTCCGCAGCCGGACTCACCAACCAGACCCAACGTCTCGCCTGCACGCACGTCGAACGAGACGCCGTCAACTGCGCGCACCGGCCCTCGCTCAGTGCCGTACCAGACCCGCAGGTCTCGCACCGAAAGCACGGGAGCCGCCGTCACGCCAACTCCTCCCCATTGCCGTAACTGCCGTTGTCGTTCACTTGCCGAGTCGGCAATGTGGTGGCCGATGCGGACGCATCTCGCCGCGGCAGCAGTACCCGTCGTCCCGATCGCTTGCGAAGCACGGGGTTCAATACGTCGTTCAGGCCCTCGCCGACAAGTGTCAGACCGGTCACCAGCGAAACGATCGCGATGCCGGGAAACACACTGGTCCACCACAGACCGGCACCCATGTCGGCAACACCGCGTTGGAGTTCGTAGCCCCACTCGGCAGCCTGCGTCGGCTGGATGCCGAAGCCGAGAAAGCCCAGACCGGCGAGCGTGAGAATCGCGTCGGCCGCGTTCAACGTGGCGATGACCGGTACCGACTGAATCACGTTGAAGAACAGGTAGCGACCCATGATCGTGCGTGGTCGCGCGCCCAATGCGCGCGCAGCTTCGACGTACGGCTCTTCTCGGGCAGACAACACCTGGCCCCGGACGACGCGGAAGTACTGCGGCACGTAGATGACGGTGATCGCGATGGCCGCAGTCAACACACCACTACCAACGCTGTTCTGCAACAGGAACGCAATGATGATGGCGAGTAGCAGGTAGGGGAACGCAAAGAGTGCGTCCATGATGAGCACCAGGATGCGGTCGAGCCAGCCGCCGTAGTAACCAGAAATCAGGCCAAGCGGCACACCGACGAACAGACTGAAAACCACGGCCAGGACGACGACTTCGATCGCGGTGCGCGAGCCGTAGATGACTACCGACAACACGTCGACCGAACGGACGTTGGTGCCGAACCAGTGTGAGCCGTTCGGCGAACCTTGCTTGGCGAAGCGCACACCGTGCGACATGTACTGATCGAAGCCGTACGGCGCGATGAGCGGAGCGAAGACCGCGAGCACGATGAAGACCGCGGTGATCCCGGCACCCACCCAGAGCAACCACTTCGAGAAGCCCTGAGCCTGCTTGACCTGTTGCCAGAGCCGGCCGAATGGTCCACGTGGGCGCGAAGTTGTCGGGGGTGGTGTGTCGAGGATCGACTCGCCACCGGGCTCCGCGATGCTGGCCGCGGTCATCAGTACCGCACCCTCGGGTCGATGGCAGCGTTGACGAAGTCGATCAGCAGACTGATGAAGACGACAGCCAGTGCAAAGATCGTGATGATGCCTTGGACGGCGGTGTAGTCACGGTTGTTGAGATACGTGACGAGCTGGTTGCCGATGCCAGGCCAGTTGAACGTCTCTTCGGTGAGCACCGCACCCGACAGGAGCAGTGCCGCTTGCAGTCCCATGACGGTGACCACCGGAACGAGCGCGTTGCGAAACGCGTGGCGCATGACGACCTTGTGCTCGGGGACGCCACGTGCGCGGGCGGCTTCGACGTAGTCGCCCTTAAGGGTCTGAATCAAGTTGGTGCGAATCAACCTGATCACCACACCGCACAGCAACAGGCCAAGGGTGAACGAAGGCATCGCCAAATGTTTCAGGGCATCAACGAACGCGCTCATATTGTGGTCCCAGATCGCATCGACCACCGACAGGTGCGTATGCGCGGGCAACTCGGCTTGGTCGATCGGGCTCAACATCCCGGAGTTGGGCAGCCAGTTCAGCCACTTGCTGAACACCAACTGGAACAGTAGGCCGACGAAGAACACCGGTGCCGCGTAGGTGATGATGCCGAACAATCGGCCGCCGGCGTCGAACGCGCTGTCGCGCAGCCGCCCGGCGCGCAACCCGATCGGAACGCCGATGATCAACGCGATCAGGGTGGCCGTAAACGACAACTCCAGCGTAGCCGCGCCGTTCACCTTCAACACCGTGGTGATGGGCTGGTTGTCGGTGATCGCGGTGCCAAGATTCAGCGTGAAGACCTGCTTGATGTATTCGCCGTACTGCACGATCAGCGGCTTGGTGAAGCCGGCCGCCCGCCGCTTCTCCTCGAGCTGTTGCGGCGAGAGCTTGCCACCGAGCGCAGCCTGGATCGGGTCACCGGGCGCAACCCGCATGAGCAAGAAGACGACGGTGAGCAGGATCAACACCATCGGGATGATGAGCGCGAGTCGCGTCAGCGCATATCGGCGTAGCGACCCACCAGATGAAGCCATGAGCCGGATACCTCTTTCGGTTTTGAGCTAAGTGTCGCTGCGCCGAGGGGCCGCTGATGCGCGGCCCCTCGGCGTCCAACGACTAACTCTTACCGATGAGCCACATCCGGAAGATGTACGACGGGTCGAACGTCTTGTCGACGCCGGTCACCGTGAGTCCGGTAGCCGCCACCTGGTTGCCCTGCCACACCGGGATCGTCGGAACGTCCTTCGCCGCCAGCGTCTGAATCTGCTGAAGCTCGGCCGTCCGCTTGGTGGCGTCGGTCTCGCCCTCTTCCTGCGTGATGAGGGTGTCGATCGCGGGGTTGTCGTAGTGGTTGTTGTAGAAACCGCCCTTGACATAGAACGGCGCCAGGTAGTCGTCAGCGTCTGGGTAGTCCGGGAACCAGCCCAGTTCGAACGCCGCGTACTGGTCCTTGTTGTAGGCCTTGCTGTACGCGTCCCACTCCGCACTCTGCAAAGTCACCTTGAACAAGCCGGTTGCTTCGAGCTCGCGCTTGATCTCGGTGTATTCGTCACCCGACACGGCGCCGTAGTGCGACGGCGTCCACCAGATCGTGATGTTGACCGGCGTCGTAACACCTGCCGCTGCCAACACGGCCTTCGCCTTGGCTGGGTCAGGAGACGCGCCGTAAGCGTCCTTGTACGCCTGGGTGGCGCCAATGAGACCGGCAGGCACCATCGAGTACAGCGGCGTGACAGTGCCGTTGTAGACGTTGTTCGCGATCGCGTTGCGGTCGATGGAGTATGCAACGGCCTGGCGAGTAGCGAGGTCCTTTGCCGGCGGCAACGAGGTGTTGAACACCAGGTAGCGG
>DASRZB010000448.1:0-13335 GCA_035653855.1 Acidothermaceae bacterium
TTATTCGGAGACACTGTCGCGGTCACGGCTGTGATCGTCGTCGCCGCTGTGATCGTGTACGTGTTACTCGCGACTGGAGTGGGTTCTTGTGACGTCTGGACTGTGAGCGTTGGCGTGCCCATGGCTGGGTTCGTGACATGGGATGCGAGGACAGCGACCCCCCCAATAGGAATTGGAGTGTTCGTCGTGATGGTGACCGTGGTACCGCCCCCGGTCGGCGTCGCGACTGGCGCAACTCCACCGATCGTGTAGTCAGCCGCAACCAGCGGGAAGTTAGTGCCGGTCGGGCCGACGAGCGTAACCGTGTCGGTGCCTGAGACCAACGCGACAGTGGTGGTGAAGTTGATGGTGTAGCTCGACTGCGCCCCGGCCGCTGTTCGCGACGGTGTGACAGTGGCTGCGGAGACGTTGGCTAGCGCGGGCACGCTGGCGCCCACGACGGCGGCAGTCGTTGTGCCAATACAGAGGGCTGCGCCCGCGGCGAGCCGCCTCCGGAAGGTGAGCCGGGAAGTCGAGCCTTGGCGAGCTCCGAGAATCCGCACAACGAGCCTCCATGTCGATGCAACCGATGTCACTGCTCGCGGACGGGCGACCGCGCAGAGCGCGGCAGTGTCCGGCGGAGCACAACGCATGGAGGCGAAGGTCCTGGCAGACCAGAGGCGTTGAATACCGGCAGTTTGTCATATAGCGACCAAAACGGGAAGATGATGAGAAGAACGATTTACTATCCGATTACGGACCCTTGAGGCACGCCGCGCGTCTCGTCGTCGTCCGCATGGCGCTTCGGTTCGGGTCGCCCGCGTCCGATACCGGTACGGGAGGTATGACATGAGCAGTCCAGCGGCGGCGGACCCCTACGGCTACTTCGAGGACGAGCCGGCACGCAGCCCAGTTGCACCCGTCCCCGTGTTTGCGGAGCCCGCGGTGCAGTCGGCGGCACCGGGCGCGCACGTGCACGCGCGTCACACCGCAGGGACGTCCAGAAGCTTCTATCCGGTCGGCAGCCGCATCGGCGTCTTCGGCAACATCAGCGCCGGCTTCCGCTTACTGCCCACGTGCCTTGCTGCCCTGATGGCGGACCCCACCCTGCTGTTCGTACCGCTCGTTGTGCTGTTCGTCGGAGGCGTCGCATCGGCTGGCTATATCGCCGCGTTCGGCGGTCTCGCCCAGCTACTCACCGGCGGCAGTGTTGTCGCGGTGAAGACGTTCCCGCTGGCCGTCGTCCTCGCTGTTGTCTCCGTCGTCGGTCGCGCGGTCGTCGTCGCTGATGCGACGCAGCGTTTGCAAGGCGCCAAGCCGCGCATCGACATGGCGTGGCGATTGGCGGTAACCCGGTTGCCGGCGCTCATCGGCTTCGGCGTCGCGCAGGCTGTCGAGAGCACGATGACGGCCGCATTGCGCAACAGCGCCGCGGGACGTATTGCCGCGAACGTAACCGACAAGGCGTGGGATTTCGCGACCTTCCTCGCCGTCCCGGCAATCTTGTTCGAGAAGGTGGGACCCCTCGCGGCGGTGCGCCGCTCCGGCTTGCTAGTGGCCTCGCGATGGGGTACCCAGCTGACCGCGCAAGCAGTGTTGTCGTTCGCAATCGCGGCCTGTACGATCCCGCTGGCCGTCGTCGCGATCCTTATCGCCTCGGCGAACGCTGCGCTCGGAATCGCTTTGCTGGTAGCGATTTTGCTCGCGGCGATTGCAGTGAGTTCGGCGCTCAACGGCATCTTGTCGGCGGCGATGTACCGCTTCGCCACCACCGGCATGTTGGCCCCTGGATTCGACGAGGCCGACATGTGGTCGGTGTTCGCCGGCCGCTGACCCGTTAGGCGCCGGTACCCAGTGCTCGCAAGTTTGAGCAGTCGGACGCCGACGGGCTAATGGCATTCGATGTGTCGAGTGCGCGCAATGTGAGGCCCGCTACGAGTGGATCGGCCGGCAGGTTGAGATGGTTCGCGGTGTCGTCGGCGCACACCTGCTGCAGCACGATGTTCGTCGCACCCGTGAAGCGCGCCGAATCGGGCGGCAGTACGACTTGATCGTCGGTGGTCCACATCGACGTCCACGGCACGCCGGTATGCGCGGGCTCGGCAGCATCAAGTGATGCGAGCACTGAGGACCCCGGCGCCATCTGTCGACAGGCGATCGGACAGACCGACGATGACACGTTCAACGTGACCGCGAGCGCGGCGATTTCGGTGCCGTGCAATGGCGACCCGATCGTGACGATCTGGCGTACTTCCTTCGGATGCGCTGCCACGAAAAGGCCGATCACAATCCCGCCGGCCGAGTAGCCGACCAGGTCGACCGACGGCGCGCCCGCCTTCAGGGCCTCGGTTACTCGCGCGGCGAGGATACCCGCTTGCACATTCAGATCGCCGGTTGCGTCGTCCGGCAACGCGAGCAGGATCGTCGTCCGACCTGCGCTGTGCAGCCGATTCGCGAGGGTCTCCAGCATCGTGTCGCTTCCGCCGTAGCCGGGCACCAAGATGATCGGGCCCACAGTTGATAGGTCAACGGCGGACGGCGAGCTGGTTGGCGACGTGGTGTTCGGCGATGCCACCGCGCTAACGACCGGCGGACTACTCACAGGCGCCACACTCGACGGCACCGAGGCGACCGGCGCGCTACTTGTGGCGGACGCCGAGTGATGCGAGCCGGAGCACGCCGACAGCAAGAGGCACATCGCGATGGCCGAAGCCGACCAGGCAGACATCCGCTGTGCGGCTCGGATCGGCATCCCTCATTCTCTCCCGACCAGAACTCGCCGCACGTAGCGACTACGCTCGGACCTCGTGTCTACCGCCGATCCACGCGACGAGCTCAAGGCTCTCGATGCCACGCTGTCCAGCATCGAGCAAGTGCTCGACGTCCCGGCATTGCGTCGCCAGGTGGCCAAGCTCGAGGAACAAGCGGCCGCACCCGACCTCTGGAACGACCCGGAAGAGGCGCAGCGGATCACCAGCAAGCTCTCGCATGCACAGGGTGACGTGCGCAAGGTCGAGGGCCTGCGGTCGCGGCTCGATGACGCAGCCGTCTTGCTCGATCTCGCTGACTCCGAGGAAGACGCGGGCGTTCACATCGAGGCGCTGGCCGAGATCGTGGCGCTGACCAAGGCGATTGGCGAACTCGAGGTCCGCACGCTGCTGTCGGGGGAGTACGACTCGCGCGAGGCCCTCGTGACTATCAACTCCCAAGCGGGCGGCGTCGACGCGGCCGACTGGGCGCAGATGCTGCTGCGTATGTACCTGCGCTGGGCCGAGCGGCACAACTACCCGACCGAGGTCTTCGACACGTCCTACGCAGAAGAGGCTGGCATCAAGTCGGCGACGTTCGCGGTCAAGGTCCCCTACGCCTACGGCACTTTGTCGCCCGAGCACGGCACGCATCGCCTGGTGCGCATCAGTCCGTTCGACAACCAGGGACGCCGGCAGACCTCGTTTGCGGGCGTCGACGTCGTCCCCGTCGTCGAGTCGTCTGACCACGTCGAGGTTCCGGACGACGACATCCGGGTCGACGTCTACCGGTCGTCCGGGCCGGGCGGCCAGGGCGTCAACACGACGGATTCCGCGGTCCGGATCACTCACCTGCCGACCGGGATCGTGGTGAGCTGCCAGAACGAGCGCAGCCAGATCCAGAACCGGGCCAGCGCGATGCTCGTTTTGCAGGCCAAGTTGCTCGAGCGGCGGCGGCAGGATGAAGCGGCCAAGATGGCCGAGATCCGGGGCGACAGCACCACCAGTTGGGGCACCCAGATCCGCAACTACGTGCTGCACCCCTACCAGCTGGTGAAGGACCTGCGGACCGACGTGGAGACCGGCAACACGACCGCGGTTCTCGACGGCGAGATCGACGACTTCATCGAAGCAGGCATCCGCTGGAAGCGGCGCGCTGGTTAGCCCTTTCTGGGCATGTTTCGACCGATTCAAGCCACAATGGAATCAGTTGGACGGCGAGGGGCTGGGGATCTGTTGATCCATCGGAACCCTTTCTTGCCGCGAATTCGCTGCTCCGGACGGGCTAGCGGGGCTAGTCCGGCTGGCGTAACTTCGACGATTTCCACCCCATGATCGGCCAGTTGCGTTGCGAAACGGTTGCGTCTACAGCCATATTGGGGAAGCAATAACGTGGGGACGCTTTGATCCGCGACTGGTAACACCGGTCACCTGCCGTAGCTCTTACGGATGGTTGCGGGGAGCGAGTGGTGAGACCGACCCCTTGTCATCCGACTAGAGGGCAGGTCTGTTATGCGGTTGCACCCGCGAATTCCGCGGCTCCCACGTCCGCGTTCCATCGCGGCACTCGCCTTAAGCGTCGGCGTCGGTGGGGTAGCCTCGCTGGCACTCGTCACCGCCGCAAGCGCGCACGCGAGCCTTATCTCCGGTTCCGCCCAGTGCCAGTCCAACGGCACTTACACGGTGAGCTGGACGATCTCCAACGACTGGATCCTCGCTGACACGATCACCGCGGTCAGCCACACCGGTGGCGGCACCCTCTCCGGGCTGCCGACCACGATTCCTGCGTCGGCCGCCAAGACGCCGCCCTTCAAGTCCGTCACCGTGCTTCAGACGGGCGTCTCGGGCAGCGCCAAGAGCGCTTCGCTGACTGTTCACGGCACCTGGACCGACAAGGTCACCGAGACCAACAGCGGCTCGGTCACGCTTCCCGGTACCTGCAGCCGCGACACGGCAGCGACCGCGCCGACCTTTACGAACGCGAGTTGCACTGTCGCAACGGGCAGCTACACGATTCCGTCGTCGACCGTCGCTGACTACTTCGTCGCGATCGGCAACGGCGCACCCGTGGCCGCACCGGCCGGCACAGTCAGCGAGGCGGTCGGCACGCTGATCAAGATCACCGCGCATGCCAAGCCGGGCAAGACGCTGACCGGCACCACGGCCTGGTCGGCGACCATCTCGGGCGCTGGCACCTGTGGAGGCGGCAGCTCAAGCCCGCCGCCTCCGCCCCCGCCGCCGCCTGGAGTTAGCGCCGTCGTTGTGACGCCCGCTGCACCCACCATCACGCAGGGCGTGTGCACGAGCGGCAAGGAATCAGCGGCGTTTTACCTGATCCCGGGCCTCACGGGCGTGACCTACCTGAACGGCAACACGGGAGTGGCTGCTGGCAAGTACACGGTCGCGTACGGATCGACCACGACGATCACCGCTGTGGCGTTGACCGGATACACCTTCTCCGCTGGGGCTTCGACGACCTGGACGTTGACCGCGAACAAGGCCGCGACCTGCGCCGCCGCGCCGACCTCCGTTCTCGGCGTCACCTTCACCCAGCCACCGCCGAAGACACCGCCGGTTGCGGTGCTTCCGTTCACCGGGCAGCCGATCCTGCAGACGACCTTGGTCGCCATCGGGTTGTTGCTCGCGGGTGGTCTGTTGGTCGGTTCGAGTCGGCGCCACCGGCTGAGCCACCTGACCTGGATCGACAGGACAGGCAAGTAGCAGGCAGCGATAAGGAGACGGGCCCTGCGACAACTCGCCGGGCCCGTCCTCTTTGAGTTGTCCTTAGTGGCCGGAGATCAAGAGCAAGATCAGCGCGACCATTGCCACGATCGCCACGATGACGGCCGGCGGGAACGCCGTGTTGCCGTGCGGGTGAAGGTGCGCCCGAGCGGCGCGGCAGCTAGGGCAGCGGCCTTCGTCGACGGGACCTGCACAGGCGGCGCAGACGAGGTGTTCACACGACATCGCGCTCGCCTCCCTTCTGCTGGCTGTTGGCACTAGTGTCCCTCTGGTTTCGCCCCTACGCGAGCCATCGGATGCATTTCGTTCTGTGTCATTCGGCAGAATCCGGGCCGACCTTGCGCCGCCGCTGCCCGGCGTCCGGCCCCTTCGTGCCTAGACTGGCAGGCGTGATGATGTCGTGATCAGGTTCGACGACGTGACCAAGGTCTACCCCAAACAGACGCGGCCAGCCCTCGACAACGTGACTCTCGAGGTCGAAAAGGGCGAATTTGTCTTTCTTGTGGGAGCCTCCGGATCGGGCAAATCGACCTTCCTCCGGCTGGTTCTCAAGGAGGAGAAGCCCAGCCATGGCCGCGTGCACGTGGCGGGCAAGGACCTCGGCCGGCTGTCGTCGTGGAAGGTGCCGGGGCTGCGCCGCCAGATCGGCACCGTCTTCCAGGACTTCCGGCTGTTGCCCAACAAGACGGTGACGCAGAACGTGGCCTTCGCGCTCGAGGTCATCGGCCGGCCGCAGACGCAGATCCGCAAGATCATCCCCGAGGTGCTCGACCTCGTCGGCCTAGCCGACAAGGCCAACCGGCTGCCGGGGGAGTTGTCGGGCGGTGAGCAACAGCGGGTCGCGATCGCGCGTGCCTTCGCGAACCGGCCGATCATCCTGCTGGCCGACGAGCCCACCGGGAACCTCGACCCCACGACCAGCGTCGGCATCATGAAGCTTCTCGACCGGATCAACCGGACCGGTACCACCGTCGTCATGGCTACGCACGACTCGCAGATTGTCGACTCGATGCGGCGGCGTGTGATCGAGCTCGAGGGCGGCAAGATGATCCGCGACCAGTCCCGCGGGGTGTACGGCTACTCCAACTAGACCCGTCCGCAACTGCCCGGTAAGGACCTCATGCGGTTTCGATTTGTGTTCTCAGAGCTGGCTATTGGCCTGCGCAAGAACGTCCTCATGATGTTCTCCGTCGTTGTCATCACGGCGTTTTCGATGATGGCGCTCGGCGTGGCGTTGCTCGTGCAGCGGCAGGTCGGCCACATGAAGCATTACTGGTACAACCAGTTGCAGGTCTCGGTGTATTTGTGCTCGGCACACAGTACGAATCCGAACTGCCCGACCGCGGCAACACAAACACAGATCACCGACGTGCAGAACGAACTCCAAGCTCTGCAACCGACCGTGAAGAGCATCGATTTTGTCGATCAGGCAAGGGCTTACGAACTGTTCAAGGAGACGTTCAAAGACGCTCCTGATCTGGTGAAGAACACGTCGCCTGATGCGTTGCCCGAATCGTTCGTCGTGAAGTTGCAAGACCCGAAGAAGTTCGATGTCGTCAGTAGTGCGTTGTCAGGTAAACCTGGTGTCGATTCGGTGCAGGACGAGCATGCGTTCCTCAACAAGCTGTTCGCGATCCTCAACCAGTTGCGTATTGTCGCCATCGTTATTTCGGCGACCGTCATCATCGCGGCGGTTGTGTTGATCGGTGTCGCGGTGCAGGTCTCTGCCGCGAGCCGAAAGCGCGAGACCGGCATCATGCGGCTTGTCGGCGCATCGAATCTCTATATCCAATTGCCGTTCCTGCTGGAGGGCATCGTCGGCGGATTGCTTGGTGCGGTGGTCGGATTCGCTGCCCTGTCGGCGATCAAGGTGGCGCTCATCGACCACAGCCTGCGGGCCGTCTTCGGGGCGTTCGGATCGCTCGTCGAGTGGAGCGACGTCTTCTACACGCTGCCGTTCATCCTCGGGATTTCCATTCTGATCTCGGGCCTGGCATCCTTCGTGACCTTGCGGATGTATCTGCGCGACTGACCGGTGTCTCCGCTGGCCCCGTAGAATCGGCCGGTGCTCCTTTCCCGCACGTCGACCCGAGTGGCCGCGGCGACCTCAGCGGTCGTCGTGGCCTTCGGCGCGGGACTGCTGATCGGCGTGATGGGTTCGCACGACTCGGACCCCTCGTCGTCCACCTCTGATGCTTCGTCGGTGAGTGCACCCGTGCAGGCCGCCGCATCGTCGGGCGGGCCGCTTGATCAGGCGGCCAACACGATCCTGGCCAACGCCGCGAATCCGATCACCAAGGACGAGCTCGACAAGGCTGCGGTCGAAGGCATGCTGCAGGCCCTCAACGACAAGTGGTCGAGTTACTACAGCCCGGCCGACTTCACGTCGTACCAAGACGTGATGGACGGCGAATACACCGGCATCGGCCTGTGGGTGCATCGCGACGATTCAGGCATCATCACCGTCGTCAGTGTGCAGACGGGTTCACCCGCGGACGGCGCATTGCGCACCGGTGATGTGATCACCGGCGTCGGTGGTACATCCGTTGCTACTCACACGATCGCCGACGTCGTCGCATTGCTGCGCGGGCAAGCGGGTACGACGGTGACCGTTGCATTTCGCCGCGGTGGCGTCGCCCACACCGTGAGCCTGCGCCGCACGTCGGTGCCGACCCAGGACGTGACCGCGAAGGTCACCGGATCCGTGATGATCATCAAGGTGAGTACGTTCTCGAAGGGCGTCGGCGCGAAGGTCGGCCAGTACGCCGCGACAGCTCAGGCCCGGCATCTGACCGGCATCGTCCTCGACCTTCGAGGCAATCCCGGTGGGTTGCTCGACGAGGGCGTGAAGGCGGCCTCGGTGTTCCTCGACGGCGGACCGGTCGTGACGTTCCAGAAGCGCGGCTCGCCGCCGCTGCAGTTGACCGCCGAACCTGGTGGTGACACCGGGACGCCGCTAGCGGTGCTGGTCGACGGCGGGACGGCGAGCGCGGCCGAGGTCGTGACCGCGGCGCTGCAGGACCGTGACCGCGCCGTGGTTGTCGGCAGCCGCACGTTCGGCAAGGGCTCGGTGCAGCAGCCGACGGTTCTGTCCGATGGCTCGGCGATCGAGTTCACCGTCGGCAGCTATCTCACGCCGTCCGGCCGATCGCTTGATGGGGTGGGCATCGGCCCCGACGTGACGGTGCCGGTCGGCACCACGCCGGCTGCGGCCGAAGCCCAAGCGGTCGAGGTGTTGAGCGGATTGCTGGCCGACGCCGACACTGGTGGCCACGGCTGATGCCAAAGGAGACCGGGCACAAACTCATAGCCAGCAACAAGAAGGCTCGCCACGACTACCACATCGATTCGGTGTACGAGGCCGGCTTGGTGCTGACCGGCACCGAGGTGAAGTCGCTGCGTCTCGGCCGTGCGTCGCTGGTCGACGGGTACGCCCTAGTGAAGGACGGCGAGGTGTGGCTGCAGGGGGTCCACATCCCTGAGTACACCGAAGGCACCTGGACCAACCACGAGCCGCGTCGGTCGCGCAAACTCCTGTTGCACAAGATGGAGATCGCTCGGCTGATCAGCAAGACGCGCGAGACCGGCACCACTTTGGTGCCGTTGTCGCTGTACTTCAAGGACGGCAAGGCCAAGGTCGAGATCGCCTTGGCGCACGGCAAGAAGGCCTACGACAAGCGGCAGGTGCTCGCCGAGAGGCAAGCTGGTCGAGACATCCAGCGGGCTCTCGGCCGACGAGCCAAAGGCATGCCCGACTGAGCCTCGGCGACCGATCGCCGTCCGACCCCGCCGCACCAACCCGCCGTCCGGCTTCGTCGGCTTTCTCGTCGATTGAAGGAATTACGCTGCTTCCGGGGGTGTTGAAGTACGACGTAGTTCCTTCACCCGGCGCCGAGCGACGCGGCGTACTCGCGGATCGACGCATGGGTCGCCGGACCGGTAGAATGGACCTACAACTGCACAGGGGGTGAACGGTTTCGACTTTGGATGTTAAGGCAGGGGAAGCGGGCCGAGGATTGCAGCGATGATCTCGTTAACCACGCGCTGCAAATGATAAACGCGAATACAAACCGCGCTGATTTCGCTCTTGCTGCCTAAGTAAGAGAATGAAATCTGTCAGCCCAGGAACGCCTCCGACTTGGGATCTGGCATCAGCAGGAGGCTCCACCGAGTAACCCGGCTGCGGGGTCACCCGGAAAAACCAACAACAGCTGAGCCCGTCGCGATGGCACGCCTGCGTGACCGTCGGGGCTGAGAAAGGCAAAGCAGGCTCCGCCCGGAGAAGCCCTGGCTTAGTACCGAAGGACCCGGGTTCGATTCCCGGCACCTCCACCAACCAACCAACCAACGACCGAACGCCCGTGGCCTGCGCTTCGTGGGCTGCAGGTTGACAGCGCGAGTTGTGAACAGGGAAGTGGTCGTTGGCGCGCCCCACTTACATTGATCCACCTATATAGATGACCATATGCTCTGGTCATGGCAGCACGGAGCGACGCTCTTGGCGAGGCGCTGTACACCCTCGCCGCCGGAGTCATCCGTCGGCGAACCCGGACGCTTAGCCTGACGGCGTTGTCGACCCTGGCCACGCTTGAACAGACCGGGCCGAGGCGGTTGACCGAGCTCGCCCTCGCCGAAGAAATCACCCAGCCGTCGATGACGTCACTGGTGACCCAGCTCGAGCAGCTCGGCTTTGCCGAACGCCGCCGCGACCCAGCCGATGCACGGGTCGTTCTCGTGGCGATCACGCGCGCCGGGCGGCAACTCGTGCGCGAACGGCGTCGCGCCGGCGCGCAGACACTGACGGAGTTGATCGACAAGCTCGACGAGCAGGACATCGCCGAACTGCATGTGGCGCTTCCGGCATTGCGACGACTCCTCGAGATCGTTGCGGCGGGCTAGCTCGAAAACGTTCATCAACAAGAGGTGAGGGCAATGGCGCAAGACGTTGAAGCGGGGCGACTGCCTCATGCACCGGATCACAACAACAGCGCGCCACCGGTGATCATCGTCGGGCTCGACGGTTCGCCAAGTAGTTGGGACGCGTTCTCCTGGGCGGTTGGAGAAGCCGCGCGTAGCAAAGGCAGACTCGTCGTGGTCAATGTGAATCCGTTCGCTGAAGCTGTGGCCGCGTTCGGCGTCCCGTTTGACTACGCCGGCGTGGAACAAACTAGGCATGAAATCGCCGAGGAGCTAGAACACGACGCGGTTCAACGCGCCAACGAATTGGGTGTTGCGCTCACCTTCGTCTGCGAGCACGGCGACACCGCTCAGTGCCTCGCCGAGGTTGCTCGCAGATTGCATGCGAACTTCGTCGTCGTCGGCAGATCAACAAAGGTCTTGCATCATCTCGCTGGCTCGCTCAGCCACCGGCTAACCTCGCGCAACAACGCACCCGTCGTGGTCGTCGTCCCATGACCACCCCGCACTTGCCAACAGACGCCGGAGCCCTCGTCGCACCCTTCACTGATGCGACCAGGGGCGACCCGGCAACATCAGCTTTGAGTGGTCTCGACGGCTGGTCGCACGTGCAGTGTTGAAGGAGCTACCTCGTCAATCGGAAGTCGCCGAACCCGTTCGGGTTGACGCGAGCAAACTCCACGGGTGCGTCCTTGGACACCCTTCGGGCGGCCGAAATGCCTCCGTCGTCGGACACGACAAGGGCTGATGACGGAGCGTGACTCGCGCAGAACGCGATCGCCGACCGATGCCGTCCGCCGCCGAGCTGATCGGACGGCACCGGGTGGCCGGCGCCGTCCGGGCCGTACTCCACCACCGAGATCGGTTCCTTCGGCGAATCGATGAACGTGCCGAAACCAAGCACTTGCCCGTCGCCGGCAACGAGTATTGCCCCGTCGACGCCTGCCAGGTTTCCGATAGAAAAACCCCAGGGTTGACGGTTCTCGTACTTCGGTATCGCATCAAGAAGCTCAGTCTGGACGTCGACCGGGTACCCGACGGTGAGTCCGTCCGACAGCGTTGCGCCTGGGGCCACAGCCCACAACGATCCGCCATGGCCTTGCTCCGCGATGATCCGCGCCGCGCTGCCGATCAGCAGTCGCAGGCCCTTCGATTCGAAGCAAGCGGTAACCCAATCGGCGGCGGCGTCGGCGCGCAAACCGGCGCGCGACAAGAGACTCAACTCGCCACCACGCAAGGTTCCGAGCTGCATTGACGACCATGAGAACTCGAGCGTCGCCTGCGCCTTCGAGACCACGTGGAACGCGTGCGGCACAGCGCCCCGGAAGTGGAACACCCCTATACCGACAATCGCCGGGTCGGGCAGAAAGTCCAGGGCCAGAAAGCTGGCCAGCCGATCGTGGGCGTGCGCCAGCTTGACGAACTTCTTCAGGTTGGCGATGTCGAGCGGTACGGGTTCACGCAGGCGATGCATCGCCAGCAGCGTCTCAACCTCAGTGGGCTTGTAGGCGACGCGAAACCGCGTGGGCCGCTGCTCCTCTGTCTCGATCGAAGCCCAAAAGAGCGGGTCGATGATCGATGCGATCTGCGCCTCGGTTGGAAGTGGTGCCGTCTTGACCGACTCCGCCAGCTTCTCGTCGGCCGACATTTCATGATCGAGACTCGGGAAACCGATCGAGGCGGCGAACCTGCGAATCTCTACCATGAGTTCGGCGGCAATGGACGCTGCGCCGATCACACGGTCACCCTAGGGCAATGTGGCACGATTTCGAATATGAGCAATACACCAGCCGAGGCGCAGCAACTGCGCGACCTGGCGGTGCTGCGCCGCGTCCGCGACCGGATGGATCGCGAGTACGCGCAGCCGCTGGACGTCGAGGCGCTCGCCCGCGGTGCACATATGTCCGCAGGTCACCTCAGCCGAGAGTTCCGCCTCGCCTATGGCGAGTCGCCGTACGGCTACCTGATGACGCGGCGCATCGAGCGCGCGATGGCGCTGCTGCGCCGCGGTGACCTCAGTGTTACCGAAGTCTGTTTCGCCGTGGGCTGTTCGTCGCTTGGCACATTTAGCACCCGCTTCACCGAGCTGGTCGGCGTCCCGCCTAGCACTTATCGTCGCGAGAGCGCACGCGCCACGGCAGGGATGCCATCGTGCGTGGTGAAGCAGGTGACCAGACCGGTCAGGAATCGAGAAGCACCGGTTGCGGAGCCGCACTTATCGTGATCACGACGGTGACCCACGGCCGAGGAGCGATCATGACGTCCACCGAAGGAATCAAAACGGTGCTGCATCCGGTGACTGATCTGGCGGCGTCGAAGGCGGTGTATACCGCTCTGCTCGGCGTCCCGCCATCAAGCGATGCGCCCTACTACGTCGGCTACGAGGTCGAAGGTCAGCAGATCGGGCTGGTGCCGAACGCTTCCGCGCAGGGCATGACCTCGCCGGTCGCGTACTGGCACGTGTCGGATATCGAGACGAAGCTCGCTGAGGTGACAGCGGCCGGCGCCACGGTGAAGGAAGCTCCGCGCGATGTGGCGGCCGGGCGTCTGGTCGCCACCTTCACCGACCCCGACGGAAACGTTCTCGGACTGATTCAGGATCCAAAGTGACCGACATCGACATCACCATCAATGCGAGCTTCCTGCCGCAGGACGACCCCGACGCGGCCGTTGCCTTCTATCGCGACACGCTCGGCTTCGAGATCAGAAACGACGTCGGCTACGGCGGCCTGCGCTGGATCACGGTCGGCCCACCTGGGCAGCCCGGGACGTCGATCGTCCTATACCCGCCGGGCGCTGACCCCGGCATCACCGCCGACGAGCGCCGCACGATCGCGGAGATGATGGCCAAGGGCACCTACGGCATCATCACGTTCGCGACCCACGACCTCGACGACACCTTCGCGAAGCTGCAGGCCAGTGGCGCCGAGGTCGTCCAGGAGCCGACCGA
>DASRZB010000449.1:0-3790 GCA_035653855.1 Acidothermaceae bacterium
TGCACCTATCGCTGGGTCGCGTTTTGCGACCCTGCACTCGCGAACGCGGGTTGCGGCGCGAATGCGTGCCCGGCGGGATTCCTGATGGAAACGCTGATGATCACCGACCCGCGGCTGCCTGCGCCAATCGCTGGCCGGTCGGAGTGCCGATCTGCGAGTGGTGCCACTCCTGCCCAGGTACGACAGGCGGCGTTTGACGAGTTCTCCCAACTTCTGACGACGGCTCATCCGAGCCAGCAACCCACCGGTAGTGGGGTCGTGAATCTGCCCACCCTGTTCTCGACGAATACACCGGTGGCTCAAGCGTTCAACGAGACGTTGCTCGGCGTGCAGGTCACTCTGCACGTCGACGCTTCATGGACCTGGGACTTCGGCGATGGCACAACGCTGACCAGTACCGATCCCGGCGGCGCGTACCCGATCGCGTCACTGAGCCATGTCTACCTCGCGGGCGGCAGCTACGTGGTCACCTTGACGACGAACTGGACAGGCACGTTCTCGATGGCGGGCGGGCCAGCTGCGGTGATCCCGGGCGGTCCGATTCCGAGAGCCAGCCTGCCGTTGCCGCTACAGATTCACGAGGCACACAGCGTGCTCGTCACTGGCTGAGCACCGGCTAGCCACCCGCGATCGAAACTCGTTTGCGCCGATGAACGAGGATCAGGTCATGGAACTCGAGGACCTGCGACTGGCGGCGTATCGCTCGTTTGCCGAAACCGGTCGCGCGCCGAGCACCGCAATGCTCGCCGAACAGCTAGAAACCAACAGCGCCGAGATTAACTCCGGGCTCGAGATGCTCGCACACAACCGCCATGTCGTGCTGAACCGTGACGACGACATTGTGATGGCGCACCCGTTCTCTGCAGTGCCTCTCGGATACGCGGTGATGGGCTCGACAACACTGTGGTCTCGACAACACTGTGGTCTCGACAACACTGTGGTGGGGTGGCTGCGCATGGGACTCCTTCGCGCTGCCTCAGCTTGTGCACGAAGCTGAGCCGATGCTGGTCGCGACCAGATGCCCGGCGTGCAGCACCCCACACGCATGGAACGTCGGCGTAGAGCAACCACCACAGGGCGACGAAGTCGCGCACTTTCTGGTGCCAGCCGCACATATGTGGGATGACGTCGTTCATACTTGCGGCAACCAGCGCATCTTCTGCTCGACCACGTGCATCGACCACGGACTCACCGGCTCGTTTTGGGGGTTGTAGACATGAACACCGCATTCCTGCTGACGTCATTGATCATCGTCGCCACACCAGGCACGGGCGTCTTGTACACGATCGCCGCAGGCCTGGCTCAGGGCAGACGGGCTAGCATCGTCGCGGCGTTCGGCTGCACGCTCGGGATCGTGCCGCACCTGGCAGCTGCCATCACCGGAACCGCCGCACTGTTGCACGCCAGCGCCGTTGCCTTTGAAACGGTCAAGATCCTCGGCGTTAGCTACCTGCTCTATATGGCGTGGTCAACGTGGAGAGACAAAGGCGTCCTCACGATCAACGCACAAGACGAACCGAAATCAGCACTGCGCGTTGTTCGCTCTGCCGTACTCGTCAACCTGCTCAACCCGAAGCTGACGATCTTCTTCTTCGCCTTCCTGCCACAGTTCGTGCCCAGCCATGGTTCGAACACTGTGCCCACCATGCTGATGCTCAGTGGCGTCTTCATGACAATGACCTTCGTCGTGTTCGCGGTGTATGGCATTTTCGCCGCGGGTGCGCGCGAGCACTTGATCGCTCGCCCGCATGTGATCAAGCGCATCCGACGAATCT
This sequence comes from Acidothermaceae bacterium, assembly GCA_035653855.1. Lineage (GTDB taxonomy): Bacteria > Actinomycetota > Actinomycetes > Acidothermales > Acidothermaceae > PALSA-607. The sequence continues at coordinate 1,776 of DASRZB010000449.1, forward strand.
TTGCCGTCTCGTTCGTGGCCCTCGGCGCGAAGCTGGCAACAGAATCTCGCTGAGCAATCCCCTTAACTACTTCTTGGCAGCACAGGTTCGCTGGCGAAGGCCCCGTCACCCAGGCTGCGTGCCTGGCCAGGTAGTGCTGCGTGAATCGGCCGAGGTCGACTGGCGAGAGTGTGAGGGCTATGGCGACACCGTCACCTGGTGTCCCTCGATGTCAGCAAGATCCAAGGAAGCTGTGGCCAGCAGCTGATCTGAAAGATGCCGCAGCGCTCTGCCTACGGCGACCTCATCCCCGATCTCGGGAACGGACACGTCACCAGGCTTACGGTGCGCCTCACCCCGCGCTTCCAAGCGGTGCGGTGCTTCAGCCACAAGCACCGCATGTGCGGCGGTGTCGTCGCCTGCCTCGAACAGGTCGATGTTGACCCGCCACGATCGGACATGCAGCGGCGTGACGGGTTGCTGCGGCTCGCTTCCCGGCGCGGCCGATATGTGCGCATCCGCGCCTGGGAAGTAGAGCCCGGTGTGGCCGTCGGTCCATCGGACCATGTACGGAGCGCCGCCGTCCGGACCGTGGACCTCGGTGATCTCACCGCTCCGCACGGTGCCCCCAGTCGTCGACGACGCAACAATGAGGTTGTCGCCCACATGAACCTTCATGGTGTCCTCCTACGTGCATTGGTTTGAGCGCTGGCGAAGCCGTGATACGTGTTCGACGCAGGTGCGGCTCGCCTGTCGTCCGAATCAGCCAGCGAAGCCGACGCGAGCGCGTTCAATGCGGCGCACTTGTTGTGCCGCTTAGAGATCATGGTCAGCCAAACGGCCGACGGCATCGCCTCGGTCCTCATAGGCTCGACGCTCATACGATCGCTCCACTAGCTCCAAACCCGGGGGCCTGGCGGCACGTGCAAGAACGATCGCGTGAGCACCACCGCAACGACCACCTTCGATCGGCCCGAACCCGCAGGACCAAGGACCCATCGGCGCTGGCTGTTCAGCGCGTTCGGCACCTTCCAGTCGTGATGACCACCCAGATATGTGCGTGCGCAGCTGCTCCGCGCGCTATTGGAGGCGTGGGCGCATCATGACTGGTGGATCTGATCGCGCTGCTGGTCGACCCGTTCGATGTCGCAGATAGTTGTTGACTTACAACGGTTGTACTTGCACAATGATCGTGTGAAGACGAACGCGGACGACGTTTGGGATGCCCTGGTGTCCCTCGTGATGGACAGCAGGACGGACTGGCGGCGCGAGGCCTGCCGAATGACCGGGCTGCCGTTCAACCAGATCCGGGCCTTGAAGCGCATCGGCGCCGGACCGCTGACGCTTGCCGCGCTCGCGGACTCGATGATCGTCGACGCCCCCGCCGCGACGGTCGCCGTCAACGGCCTGGAAAAGGCGGGACTCGTCGTGCGGACCCCGCATCCGACGAACACCCGCGCCAAGCTCGTCGAGCTCACACCCGCTGGACGCCAGACGCTGGACGCCGCAATGTCCGTCGCCGACAAACCACCACGTGCCCTCACCGCCCTGTCAGCCGCCGACCTTCGCACTCTCGCGGAGGTTGTGGAGCAACTGACCGAGCCCGCGCACAACGCACCTGTTCGGAGAAAGTCGGGTCCCCATGCTTGAGCAACGCCGTCGACTCTCAGTGCTTGCCATCTGTTGCCTCAGCCTGTTCATCGTCGGAATCGACGTCACGATCGTGAACGTCGCACTGCCGTCGATCCAAAAGGACTTGGGCACTCCGTTCGATGGCCTGCAATGGACGATCGACGCTTACACGCTGGCGATCGCGAGCCTGCTCATGCTGTCGGCATCGATGGGCGACCGGATCGGGCGCAAGCGAGTCTTCATGACCGGACTCGTCATCTTCACCGCCGGCTCATTGCTGTGCAGCGTGGCACCCGACACGAAGATGCTCATCATCTTCCGCATCGTGCAGGCCGTCGGCGGCTCGATGCTGAACCCGGTGGCGATGTCCATCATCATCAACACCTTCACCGACCCGAAGGAAC
>DASRZB010000450.1:0-3639 GCA_035653855.1 Acidothermaceae bacterium
GGAATCACCGCAGCGCCGCGTGATGCGTCCTCGCCGATCGCGGCCATGATCGACGCCTTCAATGCAGGTGGCGGGACAACAGTGGGTGCCGCCAGCGCAAGGTCGGCCAGCGTTTCGCTGAACTCGCGTTCGAGCTCGCGACATGTATCGCACGACGCGGCATGTTCGATGTACATGGCCTCGTCGGCGTCATCCAGGGACGACAGTGCATGGCCGACCGCCAGTTCCGACCATTCCTCGTGTTCGTCAGGCATCGATGTCACACCCCCTCCTCGTGCGGACGAGGACTGTGCACATGGGCTTCGTCGAGAACCGCCCGGAGGCGGCGCAAAGCGGCGAGGGTGCGTGTCTTCACGGTGCCAAGCGGGATCCCGGTCAGCGCGGCGATCTCCGACTGTGAGTAGCCGCCGAAGTAGGCGAGCATCAGGGCCCGCCGTTGCGGTTCCGGGAGATCGGCCAATGCCGCCCGGACCTGATCGCGTCGTACGGATGCCAACGCCTGCTCGTCGACAGCTGGCGACGGATCGGCCTCGGTGATCAACGCGTCCTCTGAGGCCCGCCGTCCGCTATGACGTTGAGACCGGCGAACAGCATCGACCGACTTGTGGTGCGTGAGGGAGTACAGCCAGGTACTCAGCGTCCCTCTCGATCCGTCGTACGTCGCGGCACCACGCCAGATAGCCAGAAAGACCTCCTGGACGACGTCCTGGGCGAGTTGCTCGTCAGTGACCACTCGGCGTGCCAATCCGTAGCAGGCGCCGCCGTGCCGGTCGTAGAGCTCTTCGAGCGCGGCTGCGTCGTGGCTCGCGATGAGCTTGCCCAGGCTGGCGTCATCGTACGACTTGTACGCTGCGCCGCCCTGCGAGCCTGCCACAGCCAGGAGTCTCACATATGGCCCGGGCGGGCGCGTCTCGGACGGCCGATCACAGGCTGGCGATGCCTCGGGTACACGGATGATGCTGACGGGGTCCGCGATCAGTGAGCCAACCGTCAACTCACTCACGCTCCCAAGGCTTCGAGGACCAGCTGGGCCTGGGAGTCATTCGCGCCAGTCCAGGCGCCCGGTTCAGTTTGTGCCGGTGTGCCCATGCCATCCTTGTTCGAACATATGTTCTAATGGCGGGGAGGTTACGGGAGGAGGCAAACGTGCGTTGGGAATCGCAACGGCTGGATTCGAGCGCAGGGACGCTGTTCGCCCGGCCGGCCGTCATCCGAACTTTCGATTCACCGCAATTCGCCGGCATGACCTTCTTCGAGGTCCACGCGAAGTCGATCCTCAACAAGGTGCCGAGCGCGTCCCGGCTGCCGTTCGGCTGGACGATCAACCCCTACCGCGGCTGCTCGCACGCCTGCCGCTACTGCTTCGCGCGCAACACCCACACCTATCTCGGTCTCGGCGCCGGACTCGACTTCGACACCAAGGTCGTGGTCAAGGTGAATGCGCCGAGCCTGCTGCGTGCCGAACTCGCGAAGCCGTCGTGGGGCGGGCACCACGTCGCGATGGGCACCAACGTCGACTGCTACCAGCGGGCCGAGGGTCGTTACCGGTTGATGCCCGGCATCCTCTCGGCCCTGACGCAGGCGTCGAATCCGTTCTCGATCCTCACGAAGGGGTCGCTGATCCTGCGCGATCTCCCACTGCTCGAACGCGCAGCGGAGGTGACGGACGTCTCCACCGCCGTCTCGGTGGGTTTCATCGACCCGATGCTGTGGCGCGAGGTAGAACCGGGCACGCCGAGCCCGAGGGCACGCCTTGGTGTATGCCGCACTCTGAACTCGGCCGGCATCAGGTGCGACGTCCTCATGGCACCGATCCTTCCCGGCCTCTCCGACTCCCCCGATCAGCTCGCGCGTACGGTGACAGCAATCGCCGCCGCTGGCGCACACTCGGTGACTCCGATCGTGCTGCATTTGCGACCCGGTGCTCGCGAATGGTTCATGGGATGGCTTGAAGCGACCCATCCCGCTCTCGTTCCTCGCTACCGCGCGCTCTACCGGACATCGTCCTACGCAGCAAAGAGCTATCAGGACGACGTGTGCGGCCAGGTGCGTGAACTCGCTCGCGTAGCCGGCATCGGCTCTCACGAGCCCCTTGAGGCGAGGCGGATCGAGCACGCCCGCTCGCCCGCCGACGAACCGGTTGCGCCCATCGCAGATCAACTCTCGCTCATCTGACACACGCTAGATTGCGGTTCGTGGCGTCCCCGCGTGTGGCAGTCCCGCTCGTCGTCTTCGACATCGATGGCGTTCTCGCCGATGTACGGCACCGATTGCACCATCTCGCGACGCGGCCGAAGAACTGGGAGGCATTCTTCGCCGCGGCCAAGAACGACCAGGTGCTCGAAGTCGGGGCCGAATTCGCGAAACGAGCCGCGGCGACCCACGAGATTGTCTACCTCACCGGCAGGCCTGAGCGTCTTCGCACGGCGACGCAATCCTGGCTCGACGAGCAGCAGCTGCCGGCCGGGCGTCTCGTGATGCGACCCGAAGGCGATCGGCGTCCTAGTGCCGTCGTCAAGCTGCACGAACTGCGCCGCCTTCGGCGCGAGTCGGCCGTCGAGATGCTTGTTGACGACGACCCTTCGGTCGTCGACGCGGCTCGAGCCGCGGGTTTCACCGTGCAACGCGCGGATTGGATGCCACGGTCGACCGACCCCGACCAGCCACTGTTCGGACGCGACCTGCTCCGCGACGCGCAGGAGCGTGAGGGCAGAACCTAAGCCGCCGTCCGGACCTACCTGCTGTCCGCGAGATTAGGACTCGTACGCAGACGGAGCCGGACAGCTACAGACCAGGTTTCGATCGCCGTACGCACCGTCGATGCGCGCGACTGGCGACCAGTATTTCCCTTGCAGCAACGCAGGCACCGGGTAGGCGGCGACCGCACGCGAGTAGCCGCGCTCCCATGGGCCAGTCATTGCCGCGGCGGTATGCGGTGCATGGTGCATGGGATTGTCGATGCGGTCCCACTCCCCCGACGCGACCTTTGCGATCTCCGCCCGAATCGACACCATGGCGTCGACAAAGCGATCGAGCTCGTCGAGCCCTTCTGACTCTGTCGGCTCGATCATGAGAGTGCCCGCTACCGGGAACGACATCGTGGGTGCGTGGAAGCCGTAGTCGATGAGTCGCTTCGCGACGTCGTCAACTGTGACACCGCTGTCTTTCGTGATCGGCCGCAGATCGATGATGCATTCGTGTGCAACCAGACCACCGTGGCCGGTGTAGAGAATCGGGTACGACGGCGCGAGTCGCCGCGCTAGGTAGTTCGCTGACAGGATCGCGACCTGCGTCGCCTTAGTCAGGCCGGGCAGTCCCATGAGCCTGATGTAGGCCCACGGAATTGGCAGCACGCCAGCCGAACCGAACGGCGCGCCGCTGATCGGACCCGGACCCGTCGCCGGCCCGGCTTGCGCCAGCAGCGGATGGTTGGGCAGGTACGGCGCCAGGTGCGACCGGACGGCGACCGGACCAACTCCGGGTCCGCCGCCGCCGTGCGGGATACAGAAGGTCTTGTGCAAGTTCAGGTGCGACACGTCGGCCCCGAACCTGCCGGGCCGCGCAAGGCCGACAAGGGCGTTGAGATTTGCACCGTCGACGTAGACCTGGCCGCCCGCGGCGTGAACCTCAGCACACACG
>DASRZB010000451.1:0-6926 GCA_035653855.1 Acidothermaceae bacterium
GGTCGCGGCGTCCACGCCCTACGCCGAGGCCGTCACCCGCGCGGTGTCGGCGGTCGCGAGCCAGTCCGACATCGACCACCCGCTGACGACGCGGCACGAGAACGGCGTGCGAGCGGCGGTGCTGCTCATCACCAGCGACCGCGGCCTGGCCGGGGCGTACAGCTCGAACGTGCTGCGTGAGGGCGAGTCGCTGACCAAGCATCTACGGGACAGCGGCTTCGAAGTGTTGCCGCACATCGTCGGTCGCAAAGGCATCGCGTACTACCGCTTCCGCGACCGGGAGCTCGCCGGCGTCTGGAGCGGCTTCTCCGAGAGCCCGAGCTATCCCAACGCGAAGGACGTCGCCGACACGTTGATCACGGCGTTCAACACGCCGACCGACGAGGGTGGTGTCGACGAGATCCACATCATCTACACGCAGTTCGTCTCGATGCTCACCCAGACGCCGGTGATCCGGCGGGTCTTGCCGCTCGAGATCGAAGAGACCACCGAAGAGCCGGCTGGCGGCCCGCTGCCGTCGTACGAATTCGAGCCAAGCGCAGAAGGTGTGCTCGATGCGCTGCTGCCGCGCTATGTCGAGGCGCGCGTCTACAACGCGTTGTTGCAGGGCGCGGCCTCCGAGCTCGCGGCTCGCCGTCGCGCGTGCAAATCGGCGACCGACAACGCGGAGGAGCTCATCAAGACCTATACCCGGCTGGCGAACGCAGCTCGCCAAGCCGACATCACACAAGAAATCAGCGAGATCGTCGGTGGCGCTGACGCGCTCGCCGCTACCGGGAGCGAGTGAGACTCATGACTGCAACTGTCGACAAGGCCGCAAGTTCTGACGCCGGGCACACCGGCATCGGCCGCGTTGCCCGCGTCATCGGCCCGGTGGTCGACGTCGAGTTCGGCGTCGACGACCTGCCGGAGATCTACAACGCGCTCGAGGTCGACATCGACCTGTCGGGCGAGGACGAAGAGATCGAGGGGCTGCACAAGCACACGCTGACTCTTGAGGTCTCGCAGCACATCGGCGACAACATCATCCGCGCGATCTCGATGCAGCCGACCGATGGGCTCGTGCGCGGCGCGCCGGTGCGCGACACCGGCGGCCCGATCAGCGTGCCGGTCGGCGACATCACCAAGGGCCACGTCTTCAACGCTTTGGGCAGGTCGCTCGACGTGCCGGAAGGCTCGCTGAAAGTCACCGAGCGCTGGCCGATCCACCGCGCCTCACCGCCGTTCGACCAGCTCGAGAGCAAGACCGAGATGTTCGAGACCGGCATCAAGGTGATCGACCTGCTCACGCCTTACGTGCGAGGCGGCAAGATCGGCCTGTTCGGTGGTGCCGGCGTCGGCAAGACCGTGCTGATCCAGGAGATGATCACCCGCGTCGCCAAGAACTTCGGTGGTGTGTCGGTGTTCGCCGGAGTCGGCGAGCGCACCCGTGAGGGCAACGACTTGTTCCTGGAAATGACCGAGTCGGGCGTCATCAAGGACACCGCGCTCGTGTTCGGTCAGATGGACGAGCCGCCGGGCACCCGTCTTCGGGTTGCGCTCGCGGCGCTGACGATGGCGGAATACTTCCGCGACGTGCAGAACCAGGACGTGCTGCTCTTTATTGACAACATCTTCCGGTTCACCCAGGCCGGTTCTGAGGTCTCGACGCTGCTCGGCCGCATGCCGTCCGCGGTCGGTTACCAGCCGACGCTCGCCGACGAGATGGGCGTGCTCCAGGAGCGCATCACCTCGACGCGTGGTCACTCGATCACCTCGTTGCAGGCGATCTACGTGCCTGCCGACGACATCACCGACCCAGCGCCGCACACCACGTTCGCGCACCTCGACGCGACCACCGTGCTGTCGCGACCGATTTCGGAGAAGGGCATCTACCCCGCCGTCGACCCGCTCGACTCGACATCGCGCATCCTCGACCCGCAGTACATCGGCGAGGAGCACTTCAACGTCGCGAACCGGGTGAAGCAGATCCTCCAGCGCTACAAGGACCTGCAGGACATCATCGCGATCCTCGGCATCGACGAACTCGGTGAAGAGGACAAGGTTCTCGTCGGCCGGGCGCGTCGCATCGAGCGCTTCCTGTCGCAGAACATGTTCGTGGCCGAGGCGTTCACCGGGCAGAAGGGTTCGTTCGTTCCGCTGACGGAGACGGTCGAGTCGTTCCGCAAGCTGTGCGACGGCGACTTCGACCACCTGCCCGAGCAGGCGTTCTTCATGGCCGGTGGCATCACCGATGTCGAGGCCAACGCCGAGCGGCTCTCCGGCAAGTGATGAGCGGAGAACAATCGTGCCGTTGACCGTCGAGCTCGTTTCAGCCGAGCGCAAGGTGTGGTCGGGGGAGGCCAGCTTCGTGGTCGCGCGCACGCTCGACGGCGAACTCGGCATCTTGCCGGGTCACATCTCGCTGCTCGGCGTGCTCGCGGAAGGCTTCACCGTTCGCATCACCGGTGGCGAGGCAGGCGACGGCATCGAGGCCGCCGCGCATGGCGGCTTCCTGTCGGTGAGCAACGACGTGGTGACGATCCTCACCGAGACTGCCGAGCTCTCCACCGAGATCGACGTCGACCGGGCACGGGCCGCTCTCGAGCGGGCTACTGCTGGAGGCGATGACGAGGTCGCGAGCGAGTCTGCCGCTGCCCGGGCGCGAGCGCGACTCGCGGCCGCTGGCCAGTCCCTCTGACGTTCGCGGGCAGGGGCGCCGACGATGAGAGCCGTTCTCGACTTTCTGGATGGTGCTGGCTGGTTGGTACTGATCCTCCTCGTTCTCGTGCTGACCTGGATGCTGCGTCGTTCGTTGCTGCGCCGACGAGGGGCGACGCTGCACTGCGGCCTTCGTCTTGACGGGGCGCGCCCGCGTCGCTGGTGGCAAACCAGTGGCTGGCACACCGGCATCGCGCGCTACACCCCGGAGGACCTCCAGTGGTTCCCGCTGCTGAGCCTGGGCTACCAACCGAGGTGGACGTTCGTTCGCCGCAGCATCGTGATCTCCGGCCGCCGCTACCCGCACGGAGCCGAGTTGCTGGCCGCGCCGCACGGTGCCGTGGTCGTGAGCTGCAACATCATCACGAGGCAAGGCGATTCGCTGGACGTCGAGTTGGCGATGAGTGACGCGGCCCTGACCGGATTTCTAGCGTGGATCGAGTCGTCCGCGCCCGGTGCGCATACGCATCCCGACACTCGCGTCTGACACCGCGGCGCCGGGCCTAGGGGGTTCGCCGGGTTAGGCTTGACCGATGAGCTCCCACGACACCCCGACCAAACGCCGTCCGCCCGCCCCGCGTAGTGCGCGAGGCCCCCGCTTGACAGTCGTCGCCGCAGGCACCGTTGTGGCTTCCGTCACGTTTCTGGCTGGCTGCACCGCGGCCAAATCCACCGCGACTCCACCGTCGTCGGCTCTCGCATCCGGTGCGGTGAGTTCAGGCGCGTCGGCGCCTGCGTCGAGCGCCGCGGCGTCGAGCGGCCTCTCGTCACCTACCCCGTTCGCGTCGTCGAGCCCCGCGCTGGCCAGCCCGGTGTCGAGTGCGGTGGCGGGCGCGCCACCGGTGGCCAACATCGAGGCGCCCGCAACCAAGAGCGGCTTCCAGATCAGGGTGCATCGCGGATCGATCCTGAAGGTGGACGTGCCGCAGGCGGCGGCCGGGACGCCGATCACGTTCACGCTTGTTCCGGCCTCGGCACAGTTCATCACTCCGATCGCCGGTTTCAACGGCTACTACAACGCTGCATCGGACGGCGTGGTCAACGTCTCGGTGTCACAGGGTGGCCCGTCGCTCGGCACCCTGTCGGTGACGGTCTGGGGCTGACGGTCGGGGCGATCGATCGGCGTCGGCAACGCGACCTGTAGTTGCGTCGCTACGCCCCGGACGATGAGATGGCCCCGACCGACGGGGACCGCTTCGCCGGTCTTTCGCGGTAGCCGCACGCCTAGGACCTCACCGTCGAGGGGGCCGCGCGGCGCGAGCAGCAGGCCGGTGCGGGCCCGCCGCACATCGACCACGAAGCCGCGAAAGCCGACGGACAGCTCCTCCGTAGTTCCGGCGATCACCACGAGGTGGCCGCTGTCGCGGGCGGTTCGCATGAGCCGATCCAGCACCACGGCTGCGGGCGACTCGGCCACAATCTCGGCATCGTCGACAAGAACGGCGAGCCGGCCCAGGCCGCGATCGAATGCGGCGTCGGCACCGAACTGCGTCGTATCGAAGGTCTCGTGGGTGTAGTCGCGCAGCACGGAATCGCGCGGTGTGACCGCCACCACTCTCCAGCCGGCGGTGCGCAGGCCAGCCGCGACCGTAGCTAACGCGGTGCTGCGGCCTGACCTCGGAGGCCCCGCGATCAGGAAGCCTGGCCCGAACTCGAGCAGGTCGATCGTTACCGCGGCGAGTACGTCGCCGCCGACGCCGAGTGTCACGTGCGCCGACCCTGTGGGCTGCGACGTCCCAGGCCAGGCGGCGCTTATCTCAGTAGTGGTGACGATGGAGGGAAGCGGGTCAACGCGACGCGGCCACAACGATCGCGGTACGTCTTGGTCCCTCATCCATGCACTGGCTGCGATCGCGGCGAGCGCGGCGAGTTGCGCCGGACCGGCCGGATCGCGGCTGATCGTGCAGACTTGCGCTTCCGTGAGTGTGTCGGCGAAAAGGCCGCGGCCGGCAGGCATGTCAGCCGGCACCGCTCGGGCCGGCACACCGATCAGTGCGAAGTCGCTTCGGTCTGCTAGTCGAAGTACCAACCTGCTCTCGACCGTGGAGGCGAGCCGGCCGACAAGCCCAGCGCGGTCTGCGCTCACGACAATGTGGATCCCCACAGTCGCACCCTCGCGGAGCAGTCGCGCGCTCGCGTCGATGACAGCGCCCGAATCGACCTCGTCGAAGGTCGAGAGAAATGCTTCCCAGCCATCGATGAGTACCACGAGGTGCGGCAGCGGACTCGCTGACTGCGCGCGCTGTTCGGTGAGTGAGCCACATCCTGCTGCTGCAAACATGCTCTGTCTGCGCACCAACTCTGCTTTCAACACCGAGAGCAACCGACGGACCCGTTCGTGCTCGTGCGCGGAGATGGTCGCGCCGCAATGCGGAAACGCGGACAAAGCAGCCATCGACCCGCCGGCGCAGTCGATGGCATACACATGGAGGTCGCGGACGGACGTTGACGCCGCCAGCCCGCCGACAATGGTGCGCAGTGCGGTCGTCCGGCCGCTTCTCGCGCTGCCCGCGACAACGAGGTGTCCCATGTGGTCGAGATCTATTTCGTAGTTTCGGCGCGTTTGGATGGCCGGAAGGTCGAGCACCGCGAGTACGGCAGTCAGAGGGCGCGCGGCATTCTTCACATCGATCGGGATCAGCGCGGGCAGTGGCGGCAGCCACGGCGAGTTCGGTGCCTCAAGACCAAGACGGTCCGCAGCCGCGCGGCATGCGGTGACGATGTTGTCGAGATCCGTCGACGTAGCGGCGTCGGTGCTGTAGTTCGCGGCGGGGGGCACTCGCGGGACGCACAGTGTTCGGAACGGCGACAGTTCGACATCGATGCGGTTGCTCTGTAAGTCATCAACTGGCGGGCCCCCAACGCGGCCTGACTGGAACACGTGGAGGTCGCCGTGACCTGTGCGCGCATAGCCTCGGCCAGGCGTTGCGCGACTGATGCGGGCGGCGTCGCCGGCATCGATGACGTCGCGCGACTCGGATTCGCGCACGACGCCGAGACAGATGCGCAGGTTGGCGTTGGCGCGGATGTCAGCGCTCACAATGCCCTCCGGTCTCTGCGTCGCCAGTACCAGGTGGACGCCGAGCGATCGGCCCCGTTGCGCGATTCCGACGAGGCCGCCGACAAAGTCAGGCAATTCCTCAGCCAGAGAAGCGAATTCATCGACCACGATGATGAGTCGAGCTAACTTCCCGCCACCCGCGCGGAACACCTCGAGGCTCGGCGCTCCCGCAGCTGCAAGTGCACCTTCTCGTCGCTTCAGTTCCGCACGGAGCGAGGCGAGCGCACGCTCTACGAGCCGGCCGTCGAGATCGGTGACCACACCAACTGTGTGCGGCAATGCTGCGCACGCGCCAAATGCCGCACCGCCCTTGTAGTCGACGAGGACGAACGTGACCTCGTCCGGACGGTTGGCGCAGGCGAGTGATACGACCAGAGTCTGTAGCAGCTCGCTCTTGCCAGAGCCCGTGGTGCCGGCGATCAAGGCGTGCGGGCCGTCGCGCGCGATGTCGACAGCGAACCCGGCCTCGGGACCCGTGCCGACAAGTGCGATCGTGTTCTCGACTCCGGCCCCCCATCGAGTAACCAGATCGTCGGTCATATCGACGCCGAAGCCAGCGATGTCGAGCCAGCGCACGGCTACCGGCAACGCGTCGGCTCGGCCGGGGCTGTCGTCGCAAAGCGGCGCCAGCGAGCGGGCGAGGTGATCAGCCCACTCGATTGACGTACCGTCGGGGATCGCGTCTTGGGCGACCGGACTTCCCGGCACTGCGAGCCGCAGTGTCGTCGCCAGGCCATTGGCCTGCTCAGAGTCGATCGGTTCCGATGCAGAGTCGGTCACGACCGCCACGGCACCGCACTCTTCAGGCAGGTGGGTTGTCACTTCGTCAAGGCAGATGCCGTACACGCCGACGGCGGGGCCGCGCGTAAGCACGTCAGCCAGTGCGGCCGTGCGTCGTAGGGCGCGCGCGCCGTCGACGATCACCACAACTGCTCGCGGATTGACGTCGCTAACCGCCGCCCGACGTGCCTCGATCAAGGCGACCAGCTCTCCTACCCTCGCCGCCACGCTGTCGGCGTCCAGTCCTAGAAGGACCTGGCAGTTGGTGTCGGCGGCAGGCTGGAGGTGAGGTAACCAGCGAACCCAGCTCCACTCCTCCACCCGCTCCGGCTTGGCGTCGACGAGCACAACGAGAGCCAGATCACGCGGACTGTGTAGAACCGCC
>DASRZB010000452.1:0-3549 GCA_035653855.1 Acidothermaceae bacterium
CGATGACGCTGACCATCGATGGGACTCCCGCGACGCAGACGGTCAACCTGGCCGCCGCTACGAGCTTCTCGAATGCCGCCGAGATCATCGGCGGGCTGTTCAGCATCAAGGGCATCCAGGTCGGCTCATTCACCGCCAGCCTCGCAGTGACGTCGCCGCACATGACGGTGACGGCGCTCATTCAGGGTGCCCAGCAGGCCGAGGTCACCGCGAACCTGACGGACCTGTCCATGACGATGGTGGTGACCGCTGTCACCGGGGGCTACCTGGAGGTCGGCCAGGTCGTGTCGGGCACGGGCATCACCGCCGGCACGACGATCGCCGCATACCTCGGCAGCGGGCTGTCCGGCGGCGTCGGCTCGTACACGCTCAGCGCATCGGCCACTGCGACCGGCAATGCGGTCGCGGTCACCTCGTTTGCCGCCGCGCCATCGATCGCGATCGGTCAGGTGGTGACGGGAACTGGTATCGTCGCAAACACCTACGTGTCGGCGTTCGGCAGCGGCACCGGCGGGCTCGGCACCTACGTGCTCAGCACCGCGCCGACGCTGGAGTCGGCCGAGACGATCCTGTCGTACGCGCCCGGCATCGTGTACGATCCGACCCACGGCGCGTTCGTCGTTCGATCGGGCACCCTCGGTGCATCATCGTCGGTCGTGTACGCGACCGGCACGGCGGCTGCGTCGCTGCTGCTGACGCAGGCGACTGGGGCGGTCGAGTCGCCGGGCGCCGTCGCCAGCGTGCCCGCAACGTTCATGAGCGCGATCACCGCGCAGAGCCTCAATTGGGTGTCGTTTTCGACGACGTGGGAGCCGACGGTTGCCGACAAGCAGGCGTTCGCGGTGTGGAACAATGGCCAGGACGATCAGTTCGTCTACGAGGGCTGGGACACCAACGTGCTCAACACCGAGAGCAGCGGCCCGTCGGCGTTCGTCGCTGCGGTCAACGCGGGCAACTACTCCGGCACCGAGCTCATCTACACGAACCCGGCGATCACGACGCTGGTCGGTGAGAAGGCCGCGTTCGCGATGAGCTTCACCGCGAGCCTGGACTTTACGCGCCGCAACGGGCGCGCGACGGCGGCGTTCAAGTCGTACATCGGGGGGCTGCCTGACATCACGAACGGCACCATCGCTCAGTACCTAGGCGGCTCGGCGCAGGCCGGCACTACCGGCTACGGCGTCAACTTCTACGGCGACTACACGACGCGCAGCCAGGGCTTCCCGCAGTGGCAGCGCGGGTTCATCTCCGGGCCGTTCGCGTGGAAGGACTCGTACGTCAACCAGATTTGGCTGAACAACTCGCTTCAGCAGGCGATCATGGTAGGGCTGACCACCGTCAATTCGGTGCCCTACGCCGATCCGGGATACGCGACGATCGAGTCATGGTGCCTTGACCCGATCATCGCGGCCGTGAACTTCGGCGCGATCGTTGCGGGCGTCCAGCTCAGTCAGGCGCAGGCGCAGGAGGTCAACAATGCCGCAGGGGTCACGATCGACTCGACGCTGACGCAGCGCGGCTGGTACTTGCAGGTGCTGCCGGCGAGCGCGCTGACGCGCGGCCTGCGCGCCAGCCCGCCGGTTACTTTGTGGTACTGCGATGGCGGAGCAGTCCAGGCAATCAATCTCGCGAGCATCATGGTCCAGTAACCAGGAGCATCTCCCCGTGGCATTCAACACCATAACCTCAGCTAACGCCACATTCCTGTTGTCGATCGCGTCGATCTACCCGACCGGCGTGCCGCTGATCGGATTTGCCGTCGATGACGCCTTCGTTGCGGAGATGGCCGACGCCGCCGAAACGCGAGTTGGCGTCGATGGCTACGGCGTCATGGGCTACCGGCCGCGTGAGGTGCCGATGTCAATCAAGTTGCTGCCATCATCGGTATCGATCGTGGTGTTCGAGAACTGGATCGCGGCCGAGGATCAGCTGAACGACAAGCTGCCCGCATCGGCCATAATCACGATGCGCTCGGTCGCGCGCAAGTACGCATGCGCGCTCGGTGCGCTGACGCGCGTGTCATCGATGGCCGAGGCGCGCCGCATGCTGGCGGATCGGGAGTGGCGGATCAACTGGCTACCGCAGGGTCCAGGGCAACCAGCGATCAGCGCATCGCCGATGTAGGGGATGGCGCATCACTCCCGCTGTTAACCAGGCGGGGAAGCCTATCGGATCCGGGACGCCTTCGAGGCGATCGCGGCGGCGGGCGGGCGCGGCGCCGTCGCCGGCTACAAGATCGGGCTGACGACGCCGGTCATGCAGCGCTTGTGCGGTGTGGACGAGCCGATCCGTCCGGTTTTGGAATCGAGTCAAATTACAACGGCTTGGTATGGTGCACACACTGATCTACAAGGTCTTGTGCTACTTAGCTGTTCGGTAAACTAGACGAGCAGCCCCATGCCCGATTTTTACCCTCTTGCCCGTCAGCTATTGTGGCGCGTTCAGCCGGAAACGGCCCATAAAATCGCGCTGTGGACGTTGCGTGCTGGATTGGGCTTCCTAGCGAGCGGTGAGCGGATGGGGACCGTGGATCACCCGGCATTGGCTCAATCCCTCTGGGGCCTCAACTTCCGTAACCCCGTGGGGATCGCTGCTGGCTTCGATAAAGATGCTCTGGCGTTCGACGCACTCCTTCGATTTGGTTTCGGCGCGGTCGAGGTGGGTACGGTGACCCCTCGGCAACAATCGGGTAATCTCAAACCGCGCCTATTCCGACTTGATCAGGATAAGGCAATCATAAATAGGATGGGCTTCCCCAGTGCCGGTCTAGATACTGTCTTGAAACGAATCGCTCGCCATAAAAGGAGTAATGGAATTCTAGGCATTAATTTGGGGAAAAATCTCAGCAGTAAAGACGCCGCGGCGGATTATATTGAGGGAATCCGACTGACGGCAGGACTGGCAGACTATCTCGTGATTAACATCTCATCTCCCAATACGCCAGGATTGCGCGAATTGCAAAGGAGGGAGCCGCTCAGGTTACTGATGAAAGAGCTGATCGACACCCGTGACCGCGTTTCGTCGAACACCCCACTTCTCATAAAAATCGCTCCCGATTTATCGAACCAAGAGAGTTACGAGGTCGCGGACGTAGCTCTTGACCTTGGGATTGACGGCATTGTTATTTCCAACACCACAGTCGAGCGGCCAACAAGCCTCAAAAGCCCCGAAGCCGAAGAACAAGGAGGGCTTAGTGGGCCCCAGCTTTTTGAAACATCCACCGTGCTGCTTTCGGAGATTTATCGTTTAACGTCAGGGCGTATTCCGCTAATAGGCGTGGGCGGAATATCAAGTGCCGAAGACGCCTACACCAAGATTCGGGCAGGCGCATCGCTTGTTCAAGTACATAGTTCTCTAATATTTAACGGTTTGAGCTTGGTGGCCAAAATCAAAGCAGGGATCCTGCGGCTGTTGTCGAAGGACGGGTTTTCGAGAATCACGGATGCGATTGGCGTCGATCACATAGATAGCATATCGAATGGGTTCCGCCGCCAAGGCGTGGCTGTGGCCCCGCATTTTAGTAATACGGGAAGCGGATTAGAGTACATA
>DASRZB010000453.1:0-8274 GCA_035653855.1 Acidothermaceae bacterium
CGCGGTTCGGCTGTATGCGGTGCT
Source organism: Acidothermaceae bacterium (assembly GCA_035653855.1). Taxonomy (GTDB): domain Bacteria; phylum Actinomycetota; class Actinomycetes; order Acidothermales; family Acidothermaceae; genus PALSA-607. The sequence continues at coordinate 25 of DASRZB010000453.1, forward strand.
GTTGCGGTTCGGACAAACGTCAGGTGCGCGGATGCCGGCCCGGTCAACCCTCGCCCGGCGGATGCACAAGAAGTCCACCGACACCGTCGACCGCGCGATGCGCGAACTAGTCGGGCTGGGTGCCGTCGTGGTGCAGCACCGGTTCGACGGCGGGCAGCGGCTGACCAACAAATACTTGGTGCGCACCTCCCGACCCCGTGACGCGTACGACGCATCTCGGGGTGGCCGCACGGATGCGGCTACCCCAACGGCTGCGGCTACCCGCGACGACGAGGGTGCGGGTGGCCGCATCGTTGCGGCGGGGGTGGCCGCATCGTTGCGGCATAACCCAGAGTTCTTCACCGAAAGTTCAACACCTCCTCCCCCTACCCCCACCCCGGACGCCGCCGACGCGGTGGTGTCGCGGTCGTGGGCGGAGGAGGCGGACCGGCTCATCACCGAATGCGGCATCGATGATTGGGACGGCTTCGTTGTTGAATGTCAGTCGCTGCGCCGCCAACTCGGCCAACCCACCGGTCGCTGGTCCAAGCACTGCCTGCTCGCTGCGATACAGCTGGCGGTGCGCGCCCGGCACTGGCCAGCAGCACAAGTGCGAGCGGCACTGCTGTCGGTGGCTGCCGACCCGAACACGCGTAGCCCGATGCGCCTGGCCGAGGCAGGCCCCTGGTGGGACGAGCCCGTCGTGCGTGACACACCAGCGGGCGATGCCGCTGAGCTCGCCGCGATGGAAGCCGACTTATGCGACGCGGGCGGCCACCGGGTGGTGCTGCAACGCCAAGCCCGCGAACAACTGTCCGCCGAAGGCGCACCGTTGACTCGAGCGACCGTCACCCGCCGCGCCCACACGCTGTTGTGCGCGCGAGGTATCGACGCGACTGCGACCACAGCGTGTTGAGCAAGCGCGCTACGCGGGCGCTGAACCGCGGCACCACCAGCGGCGTGATCGGGCTAGCGATCGCAGGTTTCACCATGTCCTACGACGCTCTGCACTCACTCGCACTCGCCCAAGGTGTGCCGCCGGCGCTTGCGTGGCTGTGGCCCTTGGTGGTCGACGGGTTCATCGTGGTGGCCAGCCTGTCGGTGCTGCGCGCAGTCGCCGACGGGCGACACGCCGCCTATCCGTGGGTCCTGGTGTTGGCGTTCTCGTCGATCTCGGTGGCATTTAACGTCGTGCACGCCGCCCCGACGGTAGTGGCACGGTTCGTAGCGGCGATCCCACCGGCGGCACTGGTGTTGTCGTTCGAACTGCTGATGCGACAACTACGCCAACAACTCCGCGGCACCCCGATGCCGAACCTGCGAGATACCGACCCGCAACTCACCGCCAGCGTTGCCGGCGCGGCACCGCGATTAACCAAAGAGCTGGGTCGCACTGCGGGCCGGCAAAGCCTGCTCGACAAAGCCCGACACATCCGCGCGGACCAGGAACGTGACGGCACCAGACTGACCGGAAGGACACTCGCCGCGCTTCTAGGTATCTCCGACGGCTACGCACGACGACTCCTACGCGAGATCGACAGCGACACCGCCGTAGCGACATGAGCACTGCGTGCCCGTCCACTCAGCGTCACCGTGCAGGCGGGTGGCCTCGCCCGCGCCCGCCCGAAACGTCGCGGACATACCTGAGGCAATACGGACGCGAGCCGAAGTCCGCGCTTGCCATCCTATTCGCGCTCGCGAGGCGGGGTCGTGTGGTTCGTGGCCGGGTGTTCGCGTCTGCGCCAGTTCTCGGGGATGACCGCTTCGAGGACGTCGTCGATGGTGATCAAGCCGAGAATGCGGTGGTCGTGGTCGACCACCGGGAGAGTCAGCATGTTGTAGTCAGCCATGTTGGTGATGACGTCGATGACGTCGGCATCTGGATGGAGCCGGACGGGTTCCTTGTCCGCTAGGTCGTGCAGCACGGTGTTCGGGTCGGCCTGCAGGGCGGCGACAAGACCGACCGCGCCGACCAATCGATCGTCGTCGTCGGTGAGGTAGATCGTCAAAAGCGCCTCGGGCTGGTTGGTGCGGGACGTGCGGAGCGCGCCGAGAGCAGCGGCGGCTGTGGCGTCTGGGCGCTGGGTGAAGTAGTCGACGCCCATCAGGCCGCCGGCGGTGGTCTCGTTGTAGCTGAGCAGCGTGGTGACTTTGCGGCGTTGGTCTGGCCCCAACGCCTCCAGTACGGGCTGGCGTCGGTCTTGTGGGAGGTCGAGCAAAGCGTCGGCGGCGTCGTCGGGGCGCATACGGGTCAGAACCTCAGATATCTGCGCATCGGTGCGTGAGGCCAGCAGGCGAGACTGCTGGTCGTCGTCTAGCTCTTCGAAGACGTCTGCTTCGAGTTCGGGGTCGGCGTGCACGTGGTCGAGAATTTCGGTCTGCTCCTCGCGTGCAGCTGACTCGAGAATGTCGGCGATCTGTGCGGGCTTCAGTCGACGCAGTGTGCCGAATGGGGCGCGTACGCGGGCCGAGGGTTGATGGCCGATGAGCGGCTCGAACCCGGCCCAGTCGCGCGGTACGTGCAGGGGGTGACGGCCGGGCAGATGTAAGAAGCCGACACGGTGCACGTCCAGGCCGGATGCGATCCACCCGCCGCCGTCGACCGGGCTTAACGCGATGTCGTAGGCGCGGACCAGTTTCGCGCGCGCAACGTCGAGAAGCCGGTGAGCCAACACGTCGCTACGCAGCAGCACCTCGCCGTCGCGGCGCTCAAACGGCCTTTCAGACGAGGGGCCGATTCGCAACACGATGCGGTCCGGGCCTAGTTCGGCAACGTCGGCGACGTGGACGAAGACGTCGCGGTCTGCGGCGTGCACGACGAGGCCCTTCACAGGCGGGTAGCTGCCGCCGTGTAGCCCGACGATGACGTCGGTGAGCCGGCCGAGCGTCGATCCGCCGGCGTCGAGGACCGGTTTCTTCAGCAACGTCGAGAGGAGCACCTGTTCGCTTGGGCCGGTTGGCATTGTGGCTGTGTCCTTCCCGCGATCAGCAGGGGTCGATGTCAATGGTGCAGGGCGAGTTGCACGACGCGGACGACGACCAAACACGAGGCTACAAGCAAGTAGCCACGCAGCACTGTCAGCCCGAGACGCCGTGTGGTCGAGAGGTTGGGTCGGGCGAGCAAAGTCAGGGGCGGCATCCGCCACGTTGCTCGACCCGCTCGACTGATCGGCTCTGTCGGCACCGGGTGCCGTCGGCGATAGACGGCGAGCAGGGCGGCGGTGAGCAGACCCGTGCCGACGCCACCGGCGAGGATCGCGACGATCGCTGCGGAGCCGATTGAGGGGAACAGCACGCTGGCGGTGAGCACGATCGAGAGCACGACGAGTACCCCGACGACGCTCGCGGTGAACACGTTGAGTTTGCGGCCGTTCACCCACGGGCCGAGGACGTCGCGATCGTTACACAGCAACAACAAGAACACTGTCGCTGATGGCAGAAGTACGCCGGCCAGCGTTTGCACGCCCTCGGTCAGCAGCCCCAGTGGCGCGCCCGGGATCACCACGATGACCGACGCGACGAGCAGCAGCGCGGCGAACACCGCGTAGAAGCCTTTGGCTTCTGAGATCTTGCGGTGCAGGGAGTGTCGCAGTCCCAGCACGTCGGCGATCGCATAGGAGGTGGATAGCCCAACTGCCGCGGCGCCGATGATCGACGCGTCGATCAACGCGATCGCGAACATCACCCCGGCCGCTTTGCCCGCGTAGTGGCCAAGCCCAGTGGCGACCCCACCGGCGTCGGTGAAGTGGCCGAACCCTGGGTGTCCGGTGAAGACCTGGGTGGTGAAGCCCATCATCGCGGCGGCGCCGAGGATGACGATCCCGATGCCGATCCATAGGTCAACCTTCTCGTAGGGGATGAACCGCGGCGTGATCCTTTTGTCGATCACGTACGACTGCTGGAAGAACAGTTGCCACGGCGCGACGGTGGTCCCCACGATCGCGATGATCAACAACATCGTGGTCGAGAGCTGACCGGACGGGAAGCCTGGAACGACCAGGTCATGGCCCAAACGTCCCCACGGTGCGCCGGTGATGACCAGCACCGGTATCAGCAGCAGCGAGAACACCACCAACGCGATGCACACGCGTTCGAACCGACGAAACGACCCGGTGCTGACCGCTCCGAGCACCAACAACGCAGCCACGAATACGCCGGGCACCACCGGCACACCCAGGTATTTCAGGCCGAGGCTGATGCCGATGAACTCCGTCACGATTGTCAACGCGTTGAGCAAGAACAAGTCGATGACGCTGAACGCGCCCCAGAATCGCCCGAACCGTTCCAAGATCAGGCGGGCGTGCCCGACACCGGTCACCGCGCCAAGGCGCAGCACCATTTCCTGGTTCACGTACAGCACGGGCACCAGCAGTAGCAGCGTCCACGCCAGCCGGGTGCCGTAGTTCTGACCGGCCTGGGTGTAGGTCCCGAACGCACCAGCGTCGTTGTCGCCCACCATCACGATCAGCCCAGGTCCGACAATCGCCACCAACGTGCGAAGCTTCGCCGAAACGCTTGCCCGGGGCGCGTCGTCGTCGACGCGGATCGTGCCCAGCGCTCCCTCAATATCGCCCAGGTGCGCTTCGTCGAGGACCGCGGACTGTTGTCGCATGGTGACTTTCGGTGGGGTCGTCGTGCGGTCGTCCTGGGCCATGGCTAACGCACCTCCTTTCACTGCTGGGCGCGACGGCAGGCGGACTTAGCTGGGCAACACGGATTGCGTGATCGAACGCGGCGGCCGGCTACTGGCCGGGGCTAGGTCTACTTACATCGGTGCGCTGATAGAGCATCGTTTGCGGCCCCGACGTCCGTACGCTCGAGACGCGATAGGAGCACAGCGATCCGTCCCTGCCAGCCAGCCACAACTCCGACGGCAGGTCGCTGGTGGCATCGAGCAGCAGGCGACCATCACATGGGCCGCCGATGAGCAGCACAGTGCGTGCCGCAGCCGCGGACGTGTCGGCTCGCAGACCGCGGGCGTACACGAAGACGACTACCAGACAGCCGATCGAAAGTCCCAAGAGGGCAACGCCGTACGTGCGGGCCGCGGACTGCGGCAGGAAGGCGGTAGCGGTGAGGTTTGCGAGGGCCAATAGCCAAACGATCACCAACGGCCAGCGGAGCCCGCGGCTGCGGCCGGTCACTCGGCGGACTTCGACCATCGCCCGGTCTCCCTGCAACGCCAATCCATCACGGGCCGAGACGCCCGCTCAGGCGCACCCTCTGGGGTCACCGTAGCATGAACGATCATTCATCTAATTACCACCAGCCGCCGCTGTCAGGTGGCCAGTTGCACGGCCTTGGCGATCACCAGTGCTGCGGCTCCGATCAGGTAAACGCGTAGCGCGACCAAGCCGACGAGCCGACCGCTAGATGGGCGGGGCCCAGTCAAAGTCTCGAGTGGAGGCATCGTCCAGGTCTGGTGTGCAGCGCCGCCGTCCGCGTCGTCCTGCTTCGGCGAGCCCCGCGACCACAGCAGCACCGCGATCGCGCAGCCGGCTGCCGCGGCCGCTGCCAACACCAGCGCAATCACCGGAATGGGCAGGCCGGGGAACAGGGTGGTCAAAACCAGGAGCGCGGACAGTACGACCAAGCCGGTGACGATGAGTGAGGTAACGACGTTCAACCAACGCGGGTTCGTCCACGGCCCCAGTACTTCGCGGTCGTTGCACAACAGCAGAAGGAAAACCGTCGCGCTCGGCAGCAACACACCAGCAAGCACGTTCACCATCACCGTGATCAGCCCCAGCGGCGTATTCGGGAGCAATACCACCGCCGCCGCGACCACAACCAGGGCTACGAACGTACCGTGGAACGCGGTGGCTTGGCGCCAGGACCGATGCAGCGAGTGCCGTAAGCCGGTGGCGTCGCCGATCGCGTACGAGGTCGCCAGGGTGACTGCGGCCGCGCCAAGAACCGAACCGTTCAGTAGGGCGAGCGCAAACAGTGCACCGGCCCACGGACCCGCGGCCGCTCGCAGCCCCGTTGCCACGTGCCCGGCGTCGACGAACGCACCGCTGAGCGGACCTCCGTCGAACGCGACCGCGCAAGCGGTCAGGACCGCGACCGACCCGAGTACGAACAAGCCTGTTCCGACTGCAGTGTCAACCCGCTCGAAGTGAATCCACCGGCTGGTGACACGCTTGTCCACGACGTTGGACTGCTGCAAGAACAACTGCCATGGCGCCACTGTGGTGCCGATGAACGCGATAACAAACAACACACCGTTGGTGCGCAGCGGATGAGCCGGCAGCTCGACGGCATGCACGCCACCGCTCCGCGCGACGTGTGAGATGGCCAAGGCTGCCAGCGGTATTGCCACGACGCTGGCGGCCACCGCTACGTACATTGCGCGTTCCCAGCCCCGAAAGCTCCCGGTTACCGTCACGGCGATCAGCGTCAGTGCCGCCAGTGGCACCGACACAAACCGGCTCACATGGAAATAGTCGAGGGCCAAGGAGACACCGATGAACTCGGTCACGATCGTCAACATGTTCAAGACCAATAGATCGCCGATCGCGAACGCGCCCCACCGGCGTCCGAACCGTTCGAAAATCAACCGGGCATGCCCCGCACCAGTCACCGCACCCAGCCGAGCGACCATCTCCTGGTTCACGAACAGTACGGGTGCGAGCAAGAACAAGAGCCACAGCAACCGGAAGCCGTGGTCCTGACCAGCTTGGGCGTACAACGAAAGGCCTGCACCGTCGTTGTCGGCCACCATCACGATGACCCCAGGGCCCATCACGGCCAGCAACGTCGCGAGCCGCCGCCGCCACGACGTCCGGGGACCGGTGTCAAACGCGCGCACCGTACCGAACGCACCCTCGATGTCACCGCGGTGCGCCCGATCAAGGACGGACCGACGATCTGCTTCGGGCCCAAAGGACGGCCGAATGAGCTGAGCGCCGTCACTCGCACCACCCCCGCGCGAAGTTGCCATCTCCTTAGGCACCCGTGAGCTTGGCTGAGGCCGCCCGCTTGCCACTCCGGCCACGGGAACGAGCGCCGGCCTCCACGTGGCGCACAGCCTGCTCAAGTAAGGCGGTCACGTGCTCGTCGGCCAACCCGTACACCCGATGGCGGCCGACGCGCTCCACCGTGACCAACGCGTGTTCCCGGAGCACCCGCAATTGATGTGAAACCAGCGACTGCTCGAACCCCAACTCCTCAACCAACTCGCTGACCGACCGAGACCCGCCCATCAAACACGCCAGGATCTGCACCCGACTCGGCGTCGACAACGCGAACATCGCGTCCGCCACCCGCTCCGCCTGACGCTCATCCACCGGCCACTTCCGCGGTCGGTGGCAGCGAGATCCGGTCGTGGGTCACGCAGGCAGCGTACTCAGACAGCACCGACGCGAGCACGACCAAATACGAAGCCAATCACTCGCGATCTGGCGCTCGCCCCCCACGGCAGCAAGCACGCTGCCGGCACCCTGACCCGGTCCGGCGACCGGCCGCCGTCTGCGGGCACCTACGCTTAGGCCATGCCGCAAACCCGGTGTTACCGCAACGGCGTCCTTGAGGCTGACGGCTTCGGCCTCGAGCTGGTGTCCGATCACCTCGACAGCGGCGCCATGGTGTGGGTGGACCTATGCCGCCCTAAGAAGGATGAGCTGGACCTCGTCGCCCACGAACTCGGGCTGCACGAGCTCGCAGTCGAGGACGCGCTACACGAACGCCAACGGCCGAAGCTGGACACCTACGCGACGCACGCGTTCCTCAGCGCCTACGAGGTCAGCCTTGACGTCAAGTCCGGTGAGCTGACCACGAGTGAGATCGCGATCTTCGTCACCAAATATGCGCTCGTCACCGTACGCAAGAACGAGAACTTTGACATGGCGCCGATCGTGGCGCGTTGGGACAATAGCCCGGACCTGTTGAAACATGGCGTAAGCGCCTTGTTGTACGGCGTTCTCGACCACGTTGTTGACGGACACTTCGACACTGTGCAGGCGCTCGATGAACAGATCGAGCAGCTTGAGGACCTGCTGTTTGACGACCGGCCCCATGACAACGCCGTCCAGCGACGAAGTTTCGAGTTGCGGAAGAGTTTGGTGCAGCTTCGCCGGGTCGTGCTGCCGATGCGCGAGGTGGTCAACGCCTTGATGCGCCGCGACTTACACATCGTCAGCGACGAGATGACCCCCTACTTCCAAGACGTGTACGACCACGTATTGCGCGCAACTGAGTGGACCGAAAGCCTGCGTGATCTCGTCACGACCATCCTAGAAACACACCTGACCATCCAGGGCAACAGGCTCA
>DASRZB010000454.1:0-4736 GCA_035653855.1 Acidothermaceae bacterium
CGGATGGATACTGGCGGCGCGGGAGTTCGTGGACGACTTCTACGAGTACGCTTCGACGATCTACGGCGGCCCCGCCTCGTTCTTCTACTCGCTGGTCGATGTATACGCGACGTTCGAATACGTGAAGCAGTCGGGGACGGACGCCGCGCGAAGCGAGGCGCTCAGCGGCATCGCAGTACGATACAACCTCTCGCCCACCGCGGCCCAGAAGTGGTACGTCGAGTACAGCTCAGAGCGGGATGCACGGGACGCGAACTTCCTCGCGCAGCGGACGTACGCGGTCGACACCCTGCGGGCGGCGGGGTACGCGGTTACGAACCCCAGGTACTCGGTGAACTGTACGGTTGCGATCGATGGCCGCAGCAGCTACGGCTTTTTCCGCAAAGCACTCGACCAGTTTGGCGTCTCGGTGTACCCAAACATCCTCACCTTCGACCTGGCAGACAGCAGCGTTCGCGTCACCCTCGGGCGGGACTTCGGCGAGCTGAAGCTGGCACTCGATCGGCTGGGGCAGATTCCGAGCGCGGCGAGCGGGTGGGCCGATGCGCGCTGATACCGCCCTCGCAGCACTTCTCGCGGACTATCCGCACCTTCGGCTGCCCGGTCCGGAGATCGTTCCACAGTTGGTGCTCTCCAGCCTCCTCGATGGATCGGCCACGGTCGGCAGCGGTCGTCGCGCCGAGGTCGTGGTGTTCGCGGTCGACGGAATCTCATGGCCGGTGCTAGACAACGTCTGCGCGACGGCGGACCTCCGTGTTCCTTATCGCAGTACGTTTCCATCGACGTCGCTCGTCAGTTGGCTAGCCGCCGTCGGACTGCCACCCGGTTCCCATCCGGTCGCGGGACCAGTGTTCGCGACCCGGCCGGAGCTGACCAGCAACCTCATCGCGGACAACGATGTCGGTTGGGGCGGTGTTGACCCCGCCCGCCCGGAGCTGCCGGCCGGTCACGCCGGCACAAGCATGTTCGAAACGCTCGGTGGCCACGGCCTCGCCAGCGAAGTGATGGTGGGCGACTTCTACGGCATCAGCGAATCATGGCTGTCGCTGTTGACCCGGGGCGCGACGCGGTGCGACCCCAGCCGAAGCCTGGACGCGATCCGCCTGTCGCCAGCGGCCCTGCAGGAGACGGCCGTCCACGACCTACTCGCCCGGCAACGGAGCGGTCCGGCCGCCGTGCGGTGGGTGTACATCAACTTCGACGACCGCATCCACAAGACGGGGTACGACGACGAGGTGCTCACTGCGCTGCGGAGCGTCATTCACACGGCTGAGCGGCTTGCCCGTGACGGCTACACGACGTTCGTGCACTCCGATCACGGACACATTCGCAACGTGACCTCGGCCGCGGATCAGGCGATCTGGGGATCGGTCGACGTACCGGAACTCTGCACCGCCCCGGCCGGAGGCGCAGGCCGGGTGCGGTGGCTGTACCCGCGCCCAGGCGCCGCGGCGTCGATCCTGACCCGGCTGCGCGACTCATTCGGCGACGAAGTCGGCATCTTCGCCCGGGACAGCCAGCAATGGCACGACTTCGGCGCGGCGTGCGGAAATCCGCACCTCACCAGCGATGCGGTCGGCGAGGTGGTGATCGTCGCGTTGTCGAACCGGTTTCCGGTACCCGATCCCGGTTACGCGTTCGAACACGGCTCGATCTGCGCCGACGAGATGACGACGGGGGTGGCTGTGTGGAGTGGCGTCTAGTGCCTGTCTGGTCCGACCACGTGCCGTCGCTGGCGAGCGCGCGGTCCTTGAACACCGCCATCGGCCGGATCGAGGACACGCGTGCGCCCGGTCGCATTCTGGTGACCGGGACCGACTCGGTCAGCCTCGCCAGATTGGCGATGTACGCGCTCCATCTGGGATGGCAGGTCGCGTTCCCGGCCGGCCGGCCCGATGTTGGACGATGGGAGGCGCCGTCCTACTCCTTGAAGGTCGTTCTTGACTTCGACGACCAGGTGGTCGAGGGCGGGCAGCTGCCGCAGCGAGAGGGAACGTGGGACGTCGCGATGTCGACGTCCGGGACCACCGGGAACCCCCGCACCTACGGCTTCACACTCGATCAAATCGGCGGAATTTCAGCCCTCTACCGGGAGGCATACCGTCTTGATCCGGCGGCGCATATCGTCACCGCGTTGCCGGCAGCGCACAACTTCGCGTTCGTTGCGGGCGTTTGCTCCGCCGCCGAGGCTGGCGCGAGCATGGTATTCGCCAAACGCCACGAAGGTGTCGTGCGATGGCTCCGCACCCGCCACGACCTCGGTAGGGTCGTCATCCTGGCCAGCCCGGTGCTGCTTGAGCGCGAAGGGCTGCACCGGGTCGACCACACCGATCTCCTGGTGGACTCCGGCGCCGCGCCCGTCTCCCGGCCGTACCTCCTGCGACTACGCGATTCGGGTGTCGACATCCGGGAGGGGTACGGGACGACAGAGACGCTGTCGCTCACGCACTTTGACACCGACGGGTCGAGGGAGTCAGCCGGAACCGTTGGCTGCGTGGTACGCGGGGTATGTTGCCGCATCGGTGACGACAACAGCGTGTCGGTCCGTTCGCCGTTCGCCGGCGCCTTACTGGACAACTCATTCCAGCCCTGCGGCGAGGGCGACGCAGGCTGGATCGACACCGGCGATCTCGGCGTTCTCGACGCGGCGGGACGGCTCAGGCTCGTCGGTCGAGTCGGGGACGTACGGCTGGGCGGCCAGTGGCCGAGAGACATCCTGGACGACATTGGCGAGGTGCTCGGGGCAAGAACGGCAAGCGTTCGCTGCAGCGGCGAGCTAGTTGAGATCCATGTGTTGTCCGAACTGCTCGATCAGGAGCGGTCGGCTGTCGAGGATCGCGTGGTTGCAATGACCGGACTGCCTCGGCAGTCGGTCTCTATCACGGCTTCGCGTCGGCAGCTGACCTACTCGCTCAAGCTTCCGCGTACTGCGGCCGGCCCAACGTGATCAGCGTCGCATGAGGGGGATCAATGCCAGACATACGCGTCCAGTACATCGCACCCGAGTTGGTGAGGCGGGGATGGGCGACGTTCCGGCTCGACCCGGGGGAATCCCAGGCGTTCGCACGGTTGAGCGAGACCGCCAAACGGTTCTTCCGGGCACCGCCCCAAACTCTGCGGCTATCGGAGTGGCCGGGGCACGGCATGTGGGCGGGCTATCAGCCGATGCCCGACGGGGAGGCCGAGATCGTCGATCAGGTTGACCGGTTCGAGGTTTCCCAGGCCATGCTCGTCTCCTCGGACGAGGAATGGCCGTGGCTCAGTGCCGAGGCGCGCGAGTTGAAGCAGGTCCTCAGCGCGGCCAATGCCATCGCACAAGACCTTGTTGCGGCGTCGGTCGAGGGAGTGGCGCAGGTGTCAGGGAGGGACCCGGATGCCGCGCGGCGGCTCTGGTGCCACGATGACGCAAGCACGCTCGTCGTCAACAACTATCGATCCGTACCGGTCAAGAACCAATCGGTTGCGGTGAAGATGAAACCGCACGCTGACTTCGGTGGCTTGACGATGGTCCAGGTCGACACCGGGCTCGACGCCCTGCAGTTCCAAGCGAGCGACGGCTGGCAGTCGGTCACCAGCGGGTCGGACGACGCGGATCTCGCGGTGATGCTGATCGGCCAATTGTTCGCGCACTGGCTCGGCACCGAGGCGCCGATTCACCAGGTGGTCCAGAACCCGCATCAGTCGCGCATGAGCACCGTGTACTTCAACCAGCCCAGTCTCGACGCAGTGATCGTCAACAAGAGCGGCACGTCGGTCGTGGCTGGCGAACACATTGCGGCGATGCAGGATTTCTACAACAAACTTGGCGCTTCGCCAGCGTGATCGATCCTGGACAGGCGGTGCGAGTCGTGCGCGTAATGGACGAGTGTTACATCGACGGGCAATGGGTCAAGGCCTCCGGCGGAGTGACGCTGGACGTGGTCAACCCCGCCACGGAGGCGGTGGCCGGCCGCGTCTCGCTCGCCGGCGATGCCGACGTGGACTCAGCGGTCAAGGCTGCTCGTCGGGCGTTCGACGCCTTTTCGCGGACAAGTCCGCGATACCGCGTCAAACTGCTTGAGTCGGTGCTCGTCGAGTACCGGCGACGAGCCACCGACCTAGCCGAGGCGGTCACCGAAGAGATGGGCGCCCCGGCCAACCTGGCGATCAACTCACAGGTCGGATTGGGGGACGCACAGTTGGCCACCGCCGCCGCGGTGCTGAAGGACTATCGGTTCGAGGAGGATCACGGCGCCACCCGCATCGTGCGCGAGCCGATCGGGGTTTGCGCGCTGATCACCCCTTGGAATTGGCCGCTCAACCAGATCGCGTGCAAAATCGCACCAGCGTTGGCGACCGGATGCACGATGGTACTCAAGCCGTCGGAACTCGCACCCTCCTCGGCGAGGATATTCGCGGAGGTCCTCGATTCCGCCGGAGTACCCGCAGGCGCCTTCAACCTCGTGCACGGCGACGGACCTACCGTCGGCGCGGCACTGTCCCGACACCCTCTCGTGGACTTGGTGTCCATCACAGGTTCCACGCGGGCGGGTGTCGCGGTCGCGATAAACGCGGCGACGACTGTGAAGCGCGTCCTTCAGGAATTGGGCGGGAAGAACCCGTTTATCGTCCTTGACGACGACGAACTGCCGCGCGGTGTCGCGACTTGCGTCGCGAGCGCGATGAACAATGCCGGTCAGTCGTGCAACGCACCGTCCCGGCTGCTGGTACCTGCCGCTCGGATGGGGGAAGCTGCC
>DASRZB010000455.1:0-3322 GCA_035653855.1 Acidothermaceae bacterium
GGTGGACATTGCGTACCTTCCGACCCGCCTCAGGCGGGTGGTCGTAACCCGTACCACGACTGCCCCGTGTGTGTGGAGAGAGTCAAGCCCGCGCTAAGTGCCGGCCCGGCCGAGCACCGGTGTGCTCGTTGCCGGAAACGACGGCGACACCGTTGACGAACACCTCGTCGATTCCGCGCGCATATGCAAGTGGCTGCTCGAGCGTCGAGCCATCGTCGAGCCGCTCGAGGTCGAGCACGACCAGGTCAGCCGCCATTCCCGGCCGCAGCTCGCCGCGGTCGGAGAGGCCGAAATGGCGGGCCGGCATGCTCGTCATCTTCCGGATCGCTTCCTCGATCGGAAGCGTGTGAGCCTCACCCACGTGGTGCGTCAGGTAATGGACGTGCCCGGCGAAACAGACCGGATGCCCGGCGACTCCCTCCAGATCGCCGCCAAGGGCCGCGGTATAGCCGTCAACGCCCAGGCAAAATAGTGGGTGCGAGATCATCTCGGCCAAATGCTCGTCGGTGAAGAGTTCGCCGATCAGCATGATCGACTCGATTCCGGGCCCGGCATCAGCGAGGATGTCGAAGTAACAGTCCCACTGGTCACGACCGAGAAGTGCTGCGATCTCGTTGAAGTCCTTGCCGTCGAGGCCGGGATACCCCGGACTTGCCTGCAGGCGCACCCGGTCCCACTCTCCGCGATGGATGAAACGCCAGTACCGGTCGCACTCACCCCGCAGTGACTCTCGCACGCGTGGGTCACGGAGTCGATCGCAGGCGTATTGCCATCCGTCGGCGAGCACCCATGGCGGCAGAATGCCGGCCATCTGGCCGAGGCCGTCGCGGAAAGGTGTCGTGTCTGCGAGCACGTCGAGTCCCTCCTCGCGTGCGCGCGCCATAGTATCGACCGCGCGCTCCCAAGCCCCGGGCGCTGCGCCCGTGCGGTTGCGGACGTTCAGATGCGAGATCTGCCCGCGCGTGCCTCCGCCGCGCAGGATCGTCAAGAATTCATCGATCGACTCTTGCAGGTGCGCGTCTCGGTTTCGGACGTGGCTTGCGTAATACCCCTCGTACCGGCCGACAACGCGATTCAAGCGGACGATCTCGTTTGTAGGTGCCGCACGCCCAGGGTTGAATTCAAGACCGGTCGAGAGGCCGAGCGCGCCCGCAAGCATCGCTTCCGCGACGTAGCGCTCCATCGTTCTAAGCTGTTCCTCCGTTGCTTGCGGCTCGAAGACCCCGGCGGCCCAGCGAATCGTGTTATGTCCTACGAACCACGCGAGATTTTGCGAATGGCCGATCTGCGACAGGAGCGACATATAGTCCGCGAAGCTTTCCCACTCAACGGGTCCGTGGTAGGCGAACGTGCGCAGTCGACCTGCGATGAGGGGCGAAGAAAGCGCCGACACCGGCGCGTAGGTCAGCCCGCAGTTGCCGACGACTTCGGTCGTGACGCCCTGCCGGATGGTGCTTTCGGCTGTCGGATTGGTCAGGATCGTGAAGTCGCTGTGGCTGTGTGGGTCGACGAAGCCGGGGCAGACGATGCGCCCTGACGCGTCGATCACGCGAGATGCGCCGGCATCCGTGAGCTCCCCGACGCCCACGATCTTCTCGCCGTCGACCGCGACGTGACCATGGAACGGAGCCGCGCCGGTTCCATCCACGATCAGCGCGTCTCGAATAAGGAGATCGACCGCCACTAGCTAGTTGAGCCCCGCGCCGGCGGCGTCGCTGACGCGGGCGACACCGCAGACGAACGTATCCGCTCCAGCTCTACAGGATCTGTCCCACACCTGGCGCATCTCCTTTGATGTCGTCATAGAACGGAGACTGCCGCAGCTCAAGCTGAGCGAGTTTCGCTATCGCATCGGCGTCGAGCGTCACACCAAGGCCGGGCGCCCGTGGGATCGCAACTTCGCCCTCTTCAATTCGGACCGGCTCGACCAGCACGTCGTTGAGTTGCAGCGGGTAATGGGTGTCGTTGGCGAACACGAAGTTTGTTGAGGCCCCAGCAAGATGGACATTGGCGATGGTCGCGACTCCAAGCTCCGCCCAGCTCCCAATAGCGCACCACTTTCCCGTAGTCGCGGCGATAGACGCGATCTGCCACGCGCGCGTCATGCCACCTGCCTCCGCTGGGTAAACGACGAAGACATCGCATGCGTCGGCTTTGATCAGCTCGAGTGCCGAGCGGAGGTTCGTGCAGGCCTCGTCGGCGGCGATCGCTACCGAGACGGCGCGTCGCACCTGCGCGAGGCCCTGAACATCGAAGTCAGGGACCGGTTGCTCGACGTACTGGAGGTCGAATTGCTCGAGCAGGCGGATCGCCCGAATCGCTGTAGAAACGCTCCAATTCATGTTCGCGTCGATGCGAATCTTCGGACCAGACCCGACCGCGTCGCGGATCGCGGCGAGCGTGTCATGGTCCTGCTGGAGATCACGGCCGACCTTGAGCTTAAGCTCCGTATGACCTGCCTCTACGAACTCTCTCGCCTTGTGTGCATTGGCCTCCGGATCATCAATGAACAGGTAGCCGATCACCGGGACACGCTCGCGGCAGACTCCGCCTAGAAGCTCCGCAACCGGAACACCAATGGCCTTGCCTTTGAGGTCGAGGAGTGCCATTTCGAGGCCCGCTATCGCGTAAGCCGCCAAACCACTCCAGTTGCGGGAGTACTCCTCGAGTCGATGTACCAGCCACTCGACGCGCATTGGATCTTCGCCGACGATGAACTGTGTTAGCTCGCGATCGATGATTGTCTGAATTGCGGGCAGTGTCGGTCCGGGCGCCTCGCCGACACCAACGAGACCTTCGTCCGTACTCACCTCGACGATCAGCCCCGACGCCGACTCGCGGATTCCGCCAGACCATTTGAGGGGCTCACGGAGCGGCACGTGGACCGCGGTGGTCTTTACGTCTGTAATTTGCACAGCTGCGATACTAAAACGGGCAACAGGTGATTGTCAACAAAATTGGGTTTGGACGACTTCGACTTGATACCGCCGCTCTGCACACGCGGTTGCCCGGCCAGTCGGTCTGCGACTCGCCACGCACGTTCGAAGAAGGCCCCGCTCTGAGAGGCTCCTGATGGAGGTGAGTTCTGAATGAGGCTGTTCGACTTGTCCGGCCGGACCGCGCTCGTGACGGGATCGACGCGCGGCCTCGGGCGCGGGCTCGCACGCGCTCTCGCTGAGGCCGGCGCGCATGTGGCAGTCAACTCGCGGTCGGCGCAGGCTTGTGAAGCCCTAGCAGCCGATATCGGAGGCGTCGCGGCACCGTTCGACGTCACCGACGAGGCGGCCGTCATCGCTGGGGTTGCCCGCCTTGGCCACGTTGA
>DASRZB010000456.1:0-3260 GCA_035653855.1 Acidothermaceae bacterium
GTCGACGGCTCGCGCACCCGAGTACTCGACGTTCGCCCTGGTTGTGTCGAAGTGGGTGTTGTTCGGGACCGTCTTGCCGGCGCCACCGACGGCGGTGAACAGGATCTTCTCTGCGGCGCGGCCTTGGTGCGTCGGGATCACGTGCTCGAACGGGAAGAGTTCGCGGACGCTGTCGCGAAACGCGAACCACGACGGCGATCCGGCGTAGCTCTCATCGCCGCGCTGGATGCCAGCCCATTGGTCGCGCGACATCGCGCCGGTGCCTGAGTCGGTCAACAAGTCGATGAGAACGTCCGCAGCCCGCAGATTGAACAGGTTGTAACCGGCCGCGCTGATCGCCGTCCGCCGTTCATCTTCAGTCGTGAGATGCAGCGGTTCGACGCTGTGGATGCGAAAGGGCTCGATGATCGTCGTGAAGGTCATGCTTGAGCGTAGGCGCGCCGAGGAACTGGCGGCAGTCGGGCTAGCCCTGTTGCTCGACCGAACCGATGACTTGCCGGGTGATGATCGCGAGCTGACTCGCCTCGGTGTTCGCCGCGATCACGATGATGGCCGCCGCGCTGTCGATGGAGGCACACGTCGTCAGCGCCTTGCCGTCGACCGTTGCCGCCCCGCACTCCAGCGTTCCGCCGAACTGGCCGCTGCCCATCTTGGTCAGCTTGGGGTCTGCGGCGGTGCCGGAGGAACTGAAGAATGCGTTGACGTCCTGTGTCGTCGGACGCCGGGCGAGCTTGCCGGCGACCACCATGAACGTCGGCGCGCCACCCAGGCCGTAGTACGCAGCTTGTGTCTGCGAGCCGCCAGGGATGTGCTTCTGAATGTTCGTGACCTCGAACGTGGTATCCGTGGCCAGTGCCGGATCGGTGAGTCGTTGCTGGTCAACCAGGGTGGCCGGCAGCACGACGTTGCGATTCGCCGGCTTCTGCTTGGACAAGAACACCGGGATCGCGATCGCGGCAAGGATGCCAAGCACGACGAACCCGAGGACGGCGATCGCGAGACCAATGAGGACCTTGGAGGCGGTGCTCCGTCCTGAACCGTTGATGCCAGCGCCCGGCGCCGCGTGCTGTGGCACCCAGGACCCGGCGGGCGGCGGCGGTGCAAACAAGCTCAGGTTGGGGTTGCCGCCGTACGGCTGCGGGTCGGGCTGCTGCGGGTCGGCCTGCTGCGGGTCGGCCTGCTGCGGGTAGCCAAAGTGCGACTGCTCGGCGTACTGCGGCTGGGGCGGGTAACCCGGTGCCATCGGGTAGGCAGTCGGCGGCGGATAGTCGGCTGCGCGTGCCTCGGGTGCCTGGAGTGCCTGGGGTGCCTCGGGTTGTGGCGTGTCGACCGGCGCGTACCAACCCGACACCGCGGGCTCCTCGTGGACCGGCGGCGGGGACAAGTGGGCGAAGCGGTCGGGCGTCGGGGCGAACTGCGTCGGGGGCGGTGGGGGGCTGAACTGTGCCGGCGGCGGGGGGCTGAAGGCATCGTTCGCAGGTGGCGCGAACTCTGCCGGTGCGGCCGTCTGAACAGGCGTGGGCGCCTCAACTGGCTCGGGGACTTCGACGGGCTCGACGGGCTCGACGGTCTCGACGGTCTCGACGGGCTCGACGGTCTCGACGGGCTCGGCCATCTCGACAGGCGGAGCGACGTCAACGGCCGGCGCTTCTTTATGCGCGCGCAGCGTGAACCTCGGCGCTCGCGGTTCTTTTGGCTGCGCCGGCGCCTCGTCCTTGGGGGCGCGCTCCTTGCGAACGCGCGCGGGAGCGGCTCCGGGCAAGATCGTCATCGCGAACGACGACTGAGGGGTCTCCTGCGTCGTCTGGTTGCCCCGCATCGCCATCTCCTCCGGTGCGCCCGGTCGTGGGACACCATGAGTACCTTCGGCCGGTCGGGTTGAGCGCTTAAGGGGCTTTGAACCGGTTCGTGGTGGCCGTCCCAGAATCCCTAGACTGCGCGGTGTGACAGCGACCGACCCTGCCGGCTCCGCCGACCCTGCCGACAACACGCCGTCCGGCCTGCCCTCGGTCTATTCACCCGCCTCGGTCGAGACCAAGCTCTACGAGCGCTGGGTCGAGCGCGGGTACTTCACCGCCGACGCGACCAGCGACAAGCCACCCTTCACCATCGTGTTGCCGCCGCCGAACGTCACCGGGCAACTGCACATGGGTCATGCCCCCCAGCACACGCTCATGGACGCGGTGACGCGGCGCCGGCGCATGCAGGGCTACGAGACGCTCTGGCTGCCAGGCATGGATCATGCGGGGATCGCCACCCAGAACGTGGTCGAGCGCGAACTCGGCAAGGAAGGCATCTCGCGCGACGACCTCGGGCGCGAGGGATTCGTCGAGCGGGTGTGGCAGTGGAAGGCGGAGTACGGCGGCCGGATCCTCGGTCAGATGCGTCGGCTAGGCGATGGCGTCGACTGGTCACGAGAGCGCTTCACCATGGACGCCGGGTCGTCCCGCGCGGTCGGCACGATCTTCAAGCGGCTCTACGACGACGGCTTGATCTACCGCGCCGAGCGGATCATCAACTGGTGTCCCCGGTGCCTGACCGCACTGTCGGACATCGAGGTCGACTACTCCGACGACGAGGGCGAGCTCATCTCGATCTCGTACGGTCCGATCACGGTCGCGACCACCCGGGTCGAGACCATGCTCGGCGACACCGCCGTCGCTGTGCACCCTGACGATCCTCGGTACGCGCACCTCGTCGGCACCGAGATCGACTTGCCACTCACCGGGCGGCGGATTCCGATCGTCGCCGACGAGCACGTCGATCCGACGTTCGGCACCGGTGCGGTGAA
Source organism: Acidothermaceae bacterium (assembly GCA_035653855.1). GTDB lineage: Bacteria > Actinomycetota > Actinomycetes > Acidothermales > Acidothermaceae > PALSA-607. The sequence goes on from DASRZB010000456.1 coordinate 2,792, forward strand.
GGTGACGCCGGCGCACGATCCGAACGACTTCGAGATCGGCCAGCGCCACGGATTGCCGGCGATCACCGTGCTCGACGAGCGCGGCGTGATCACCGCGCATGGTCCCTTCAAGGGTCTCGACCGGTTCGAGGCAAGGCCCGCCGTCACGGCGGCGCTACGCGAACTGGGCCTGATCGTTGCCGAGAAGCGACCCTACCTTCACGCCGTCGGCCACTGCTCTCGATGTGACACGGTGATTGAACCGAGGTTGTCGCTGCAATGGTTCGTCAAAGTCGAGTCGTTGGCCAAGGCGGCCGGTGACGCAGTTCGCGACGGCCGGGTGACGATTCACCCGCCCGAGATGGCGCGCAACTATTTCGACTGGGTCGACAACATGCACGACTGGTGCATCTCACGGCAGCTCTGGTGGGGTCACCGGATTCCGGTTTGGTACGGGCCGGACGGCGAGGTGGAAGCCGTCGGCCCGGAC
>DASRZB010000457.1:0-7948 GCA_035653855.1 Acidothermaceae bacterium
GTCGGGATCAGTGCCACACACAATCCAAGACAGCCGACGCCGGTCACCACTGTCAGTGCTTGGCTGGCGCGAACCGGCGTCACAAGGCATGCAAGCGCGGCGGCGAGCGGCAGGGATACAAGCAGGATCAAGATCGCGGTCACGTCCTACCCCCTGAGCTTGGTCAGTTGGGTCGTAGACAAAGACCGGTTGCGGCCGTGATGAACCCTCATCAAGACGCCGAAAACCACGACGGCGACGAGCAGGTCGAAGAGGAACGCCACCTCCAGGATCAGCGGCAAACTTGAGGCGACCACGAGACTCGCGAGGGAGACGCCGTTCTCCAGGGAGAAGAACCCGATGGCCTGCGACACGACGTCACGACGCACGATCATCAAGACGAACGACACGAGCACCACAGCGACAGATAGCGACAGCGCGGCGCTCGGAAGGATGCGACTCTGAATGTGAAGTGCCCCCACCGAAAAGAAGCCGAAGGCCGTCACACCTAAAGCGAGGAGCGTTTCGCTGGCGACGCCGAGCGCGCCGCTGCCAGCTATCTCGGTGTTCGTATTGCGGAGCAGGCGCTGGACGACGGTCGGTACTATCACGACCTTCAACGCGAACGACAGAACCGCTAGGGCGTACAACTCCGGGACGTGTCGTTCATACCCGGCCACGGCGGCGAGCACCGACAACAGCAACGACTGGAACGCGTAGAGCCTTATCTGTGCGCGTAGCATCGCTGCCCGCAGCATTCCGAACTCCGCGAGCAGCACGAACACGGCAATCACGTTCGCGACGCTTGCGAAGACCGGCGGAGCGGGTGTCATCACCCACCGCCCAGATAGAGAGTGAAGACGCCGAGCACTGCTAGCAAAAATGCGGCCGCCACGAACTCGCTGATTTTGAACAACCGAAGCTTGGCGAACGAGTCGTCGATGATTGCGATGATGATTCCGATGCCGGCCGCCTTTGCTAGAAAGGCTAGGATCGCGAGGCCGATCGCCGTTGGCGATCCCGTCGAGGCGAGCCCCCACGGTGCCACGAAGACGTTGATGAGGATGACAAAGAGGATCATCTGCTTCATCGACGAACCCCACCGGATCATCGCGAAGTACGGCCCGGAATGCTCGAACGCCCGAGCCTCCTCGATCATCCCGAACTCGTTCGTGCCGGTGTGCGTCTCGACGGGAATCCGACCCGTTTCGTAGAGGATCACCATCAAAAGGGCGGCGGCGGCGAGGATGTGTGCGGGCCGTACGAGCTGCCCGGCGCCTGAGCGGACGGTCGCGGCGAGCGCGTACGGCAGGTCGGTTCCCGTGATCAGCGCGACGGTGAACACCACGAAAAGCACGACGGGCTCGGTGATCGCACCGAACGTCTTCGATCGGCTCGAGCCGAGCTGTGCGTACGGCGAGCCGGTCTCGGCAGCGGCGAGCGCTATAGCGAAGCTCGCCAACGCGAGCAGGAATCCCCCGCCGAGAATGTCACCCATGTATCCGAGCGGCAGGCCGAAGGTGGTGAGCACTGGAATAAGCAGTGGAATCGTCAGATAGCAGGTGAACGCGACGAAGGGCGCAGCAAGGAATACCCAGCTGGCACCGTCCGGTGCTAGCGATTCTTTACGAAAAAGTTTGGCGAGGTCGTAGTACGGCTGCAGTACCCGTGGTCCCCGACGTCCCTGTAGGCGGGCTTCGACCCGCGCGATGAAGCCGGAAAGACCGGGCCCCACTACCAGAACCGTGCCGACTTGGCATACCTGGATCGCTGGTCCCGCCAGCACCACGCTCATCGTCGGTGCCGTCGGAGTCCGCGCGCGAACTGGTTACGAACAGCCCCGGGGTTGGCCACTCGCTCCTCCTCTGCCAGCCACCATGCTCGGACGAACGCCAAGCACGGACAGTCGGTAGAGGCCATCAGCGGAAACATCCGCGGTTGCGGTGAGCCCCATCACCATGCTCATTCTCAGAGCCCCGTTAGGCCAAGGTCCAGATCCAGCGCCTGGGCTCCGTCCGCTGTCCATAAACAACTCGACCGCTGACGTCGGGTGACCACGCGAGTCGAGAATCTCGAGCGCGGACAACGAATCGATGCGTAATCGTGCACGCATGCGCTCCTACCTCCCAACAAGAGGTAGGAGCTATTAGCCGGGCGGCGGTTTGACTAAGCAGGCGGGCTCCATCGCCGATACCGACCCTAGCTCACCATGATCCAACCCGTCGAGCAGGGACCGGGTTGCTATGCGCTCGTCGAGCGGAAGCTAGCTGGTGTGTCTCGCCGTTCCGACCGCACCACCATGAGCTTGCGTCGTACCGGGCTGGCAACCGTCGCTGCCGCGTCCGTGGTCGCGCCAGCCGCCAACCGTTCCGAGCCCTGGCACGTTGCCAGACCACCCGCGGTTCGTACCTCAGCAGTCCGAGAGGCGGCTTCTAGGTGAAGATGATCTGGCCACCTGCGGCTTTGGTGTAGAACTCGCCGACGGTGATGATGTCGTTGACTTGCGGAATGAAATCGTTCTTCTCAAGACCGAAGAGGTCCACGGATGCTTTGCACGCATACAGGCCGGCGCCGGTGTCCGCGATCATCTCGAGGAATTCCGGGACAGGGGGGATGTCGAGCTTCTCCATCTTGCGGCCCATGTAGTGAGTCAGCACCCCTGACATTCCGGGGAATCCGCCGAGCCAGGTGGCCATGTGCAGTCCGGGGTTGCCGACTGCAGCCATCTTGATGTGGTCATGACGTGCCTTGTGGATCACGTCCAGACCGAAGAACGTGAAGAACAGGTTCGCTTCGATCCCCTCCGCGCGGGCACCGTTCGCCATGATCAGGCCGGGGTAAACGCCGTCCAGGGAACCTTTGGAGATGATGATGGAGACCTTCTCGATCGTGTCAGGCATCGAACTCTCCCCTTCTGTTTCGTGAGCGGTCAGATGCAACCGCGGGGTTTGGGAATGCCGGCGATCTTGGCGGCAGTCTTCGCGGGTCCGTGCGGGAACAGCTGATACAGCTCCTTGATGGACACACCGGAGGTCTTGCCGAGCACTCGAACGGTCGGACCAGTACCTGTCGCGTGATAGGCGTCGCGCATGAATCTGATGACGCGCCAGTGGCCCTCGGTGAGGTCGTTGATGCCCTCGGCGCGGGCGAGGTCGGGCACCATGTGCTCGGTCCAGCTCTCGGGATCGGTGAAGAATCCTTCGTCGTTCACGTCGATGGTGACGCCGGTCACCGTGGCAGTGGGCATTGTCAGTCCTCCTGGACTTTCACATGGGGCAGGGTCTTGCCCGAGGTGGGCATGGTGGCGTGGATGCCCGGCATGTTGCGGCCGGGCAGCAGGCCGTGCCAGTAGAAAGACTGGAACGCCAACTTGCCGAGGTGGTTAAGTCGCGACTCCTTCAACAGAGGTAGCCCGACGCGGCTCGGGTAGTGGCCCGTGAGTGGTTCGGTGTCGTAGTTGAAGTCAACAAGGAGTGCCTTGCCGAAGCCGGTCTCAATGAAGCAGTTGGTGTGCCCGTCGTACCGCGGCGCCAGCGGCTCGCCCGCCAGGTACAAGCGGATGTTCTCGACGAGCACATCGCCTTCGAAATGGGCGACCGAGCCCGCCTTGGACGCCGGTAGGTCGGTGGCGTCACCGATGACGAAGATGTTTGGTGCCGCCTTGGCCTGCAGCGTGTGCGGGTCGGTAGGAACGAAGTTCAGCGAATCACCTAGCCCGGCGGAGCGTCCGACATAGGGCGCGCCACCGTGCAGCGGGACGACGACGGCGAGGTCGAAGCCGACTTCGCGCCCGTCGTACCCGATGAGTCGTCCACCGGCGCCGTCGACCTCCCCGGTGTTGAACTGGGTCACCAACTGGACGCCCTTGCTAGTCAGGGTGCCGGCCAGGGTTCGAGAACACACCGGCTGGGTGAACGCACCGTCCAGCGGCGTGACGTAGCTCAGGTCAACACGATCCCTGATGCCACGCTTACGGAAATAGGCATCGGCCAAGAAGCAGAACTCCAGTGGCGCAACGGGGCATTTGATCGGCAGGTCGATGGTGTTGACGACAAGCCTGCCGCCGTCAAAGGTAGCCAACGCGCCGGCGAGCGCCGCAGCACCGCCGGACGTATAGAACGTGAAGACCTTGTCCATCCAGCCAGGCCCGGTCAAGCCCTCGGTTTCATCGGGCAAGAGCACCGCGCCGGTTGCCACCACCAAGACGTCGTAATCAAGCGTCGCACCGTCCACGAGGCGCACCTCGTTGGTGGTGACGTCGACATGGTCGATCGCGCCCTGACGAAAGCCGATGCCGGTGGCCATTTGACGACGACGCGACCTGGCAATGTCGGCGACCTGGGTGTGTCCGAACGGGACGAATAGCAGACCGGGTTGGTAGATATGGCGGTCGTCTTGGTCAACAACGATGATCTCGGCGGCATCGGGCGCAAAAATCCTGCGGAGCCGGTTCGCCGTCAAGGTTCCGCCGGTACCACCGCCGAGTATCACGATGCGGTACGCCACGAACACAGCAGACGCCAGACAACTACTCCGAGGTCAGGACCAAAGGTCACCTCCGGACGTGACTGCGGTCACGCGCGCATCACTGCTTATGCGGCGGCGCGTCGCTCTGGACGCTTGCTCTGGCGTGGAGGGCTAAGCGTCGCCCGACTGCATACCCCTGCAGGTATGCTATTGAGGTTGTGATTAGCCATCTCCGCCGTGCTGGCACATCAGGTGCAAGATGAACGTCGTGTTCGCTCGGCATCTTCGAACCGACATGCACGAGGGCGAGACCTCAGGTGCGCTTGGCGGAACAAGGGAGCGTCAGTTCGCTGCGGCCGCAGTGGCCGCCCAGGTGGCACTGTTAACCGCACAGGCGCTGCTCAAGCGTCGCCACGACTGGCCCACCCCGGCGTCGGTGAAGCTTCTCACCGGCGTGGTCGCTGTGGCGGGCGCCGCAGTGATGGGGGCCGCAGGCTCGTCACTCGGGCGAGGCCTGACTGCCAGTCCACTGCCCAACCCCCACGCCGAACTCCGCACCGATGGGCCCTATCGCTATGTCCGTCACCCGATCTACACCGGCGTGATCGCCATGTCTTGGGCACGAACGGCTGCGTCTGGTGACCGCCGTCAGGTCGCGTTGAGCGTGCTTTTGATGGGCCTCTTCTACGGCAAGAGCACCCTGGAGGAGGGTGCGCTGGCTCGCCGATTCAGTGCGTACCCGTCCTATGCGGCAGGCATTCCACGCTTCCTCCCGCGTCTGTCTCGCCGCTGATCGATGGTTTCAGCGCTGGAAGAGGCGGGACAGCAACGACCGGCCGGCGCCAACGTCGTTTCCGTGCTGGCGGGTGCACCGCTGGCTCTTGGGGACGCCGGCTAGTACTTGTTCGATGTGTTGGCCGCACCCGGCGTAGGTGGGTTTACCGCACTTCTTGCAGGTGATACGACGACACATTATGCCGCTGCCCTTCTTGAGGCGACGCTGCGAAATCCTGATCGGTCTTGAGTGGCCCGGGATGCGACGACGAGGGCATCTAGTGCCCGCCGCGGCCCGTCATCGGTGGTGACGATGCGGACGACTTGTCCGGCGCGATCGAGCTTACGATGCGCTGGACAGTTCGCTGGCGTGCTCGCCGACGACCAGTGAAAGTGCGAGCGCTGGTCGTTCCGCGAGCAGGGTCGCCAAACCGCCGGACAGTGAGGCGACGTCGTCCCATCCGTTTTGGCAAAGGATCCGCAACGCGAGGTAGGAGCGAAATCCCGACGCGCAGTAGACGCGCACAGCGGCGCCGCGCGGAACTTCGTTGAGTCGAGTCCGCAGTTCCGTGTGCGGGATGTTCGACGCAGCGGGTAGGTGCCCTGTTGCAAACTCTTCCGCGGAGCGAACGTCGAGTAGGAAGCTGCTTGCGAACGACATCGTGTCGAGATCCACGGCTCCCCACAAAGCGAGGTCGCCCGCGAGCACGTTCTGAGCCATGAACCCGGCCAGGTTGACCGGGTCTTTCGCAGCGCCGAACGGCGGCGCGTACGCCAACTCGAGCTCGGCCAAGTCATCGACGCGCAGGCCAGCGCGAAGCGCCGTTGCCAGCACGTCGATTCGCTTGTCCACCCCTTCGCTTCCAGTTGCTTGGGCGCCAAGAAGACGACCGTCACCGCCGAAAACGATCTTCAGATCCATCGCGCACGCGTCTGGGTAGTACCCGGCGTGCTGTGAAGGGTGCAAATGCACTGCCTGGCAGGCGATTCCAGCCGCCCGCAGCGCTTTCTCGCTACGTCCGGTTGTTGCGGCGACGATTCCAAAGACGCGGACAATCGCAGTACCAAGCGTCGGGGGGAGCTGCGCGCCATGACCAAACAACTCATCGGCGACTGCTCGGCCCTGCCGGTTCGCCAGACCAGCCAGCGGAACCGACCCCCGGCTACCGGTGACAGCATCGACGACCTCGATCGCATCGCCGACGGCGAACACATCAGACGCAGAAGTGCGTAGGTGCTCATCGACAACCACCGACCCGTGTGCATTGACGGCGAGCCCGGCATTGACGGCCAATGTCGTCTGTGGCCGCACGCCGACCGCCATGAGTACGAGGTCGGATGCCAGCACAATGCCGTCCGCGAGCTCGACGTCGACGCCGTCGCCGTCAGATCGCCGGATACTTGTCACCGATGTCGCGAGGTGCAGCCGTATACCCGCGCCTAGCAACGCCGCTTCGACGCTGTACGCCATCTCAGGGTCCAGAACCGGCAGCACTTGCGGGGCCATCTCGACGATCGCGACATCTAAACCTCGACCCCGCAACGCTTCCGCGACCTCCAGCCCGATGAATCCCGCGCCGACCACCACGGCTCGAGTGGCTCCGGCAGCCAGCAAGACCTGAAGCGCATCAACGTCGGGTATCGAACGCAGCACTCGCACCTGCGGAAGATCGACGCCGGCAATCGGTGGCACGACGGGGATCGCTCCGGTGGAAAGCACCAGCGCGTCGTAGTGCTCGACGTAGACCCGCCCGCTACCCAACTCGCGCACGGACACGCGATGGCCGACGGTATCGACCGAGATCACCTCATGCCCGACGCGGACGTCGAGTGCAAGACTCGCGGCCAGCGACTCGGGGGTGTGCAACAACAAGGCTGACCGATCGGTGATCTCGCCGCCGAGATAGTAGGGCAGGCCGCAGTTCGCATACGACACGTAGTTGTCGCGCTCCAGCACCACGATCTCGGCATCCTCGGCAAGACGCCGAGCCCGGGCCGCGAAACTCATCCCGCCCGCGACGCCGCCGACCACAACCACTTTCACGACCGACGCCGCTCTACCACGCGAGCATCGATTACGAACATGTGCACCGCCGCTCGACTGGCACGTCGGCAAAAACCTGCTCGACATGCGCACCACACCCCGCCCAGGTCACCTTCTGACACCGCGGGCACACCACCGGGCTGCACACGACTTCCGCCTCCTTGACGTTGTCCAACGCGTTCAGCATATACCCCCTGGGGTACCTTGGCTCGTGTCATGTATCACACCGTGCCTCGGATCTGGAGGGCGCGACGCAAACGGAAGGACGTGCTGAACGTGCGGCTTGCGGGCTTCGTGACAGCCTCCCCACCACCCCGAATCGGTGCGTGCGCGGCGGCAGATTGTCGCTCAGTTCCGTTGGCTTAGTTCGGGTGGTCGGCGATGGTGAGCAGGTCGCGGGCGGGGCCTGTGGGTTGTTGCCCCGCGGGCCAGACGGCGCGCAGGACTCTGGTCAGATCGGCGCCGCGTACTCTGACGTCCACCAGTCGGCCGTTTGCGATGTCGTCGTGGACGGCAAGGCCGCTGAGGACTGCTGGTCCGGCTCCGGCGATCACCGCGGAGCGGACGGCACTTGTGGTCGACAACTCCATGAGCGGGTGGGCCATCGGTCCGTAGGCCACGAGGGCGGCTTCCAAGGATGTGCGGGTGCCGGAGTTTTGCTCGCGATGCACGAGTCGGGTGCCG
>DASRZB010000458.1:0-2995 GCA_035653855.1 Acidothermaceae bacterium
CGTGGACAGTGCTCGCCGCTATCGGCCAGGTCGAGACCCACAACGGCACCGGCGCGATGGTGTCATCGGCCGGCGCGCTCGGGCCGATGCAATTCCTGCCGCCGACGTTCGCCGAATACGCCCGCGACGGCGACCACGACGGCAAGGCCAACATCATGGATCCGGCCGATTCGGTCTACACCGCGGCTGCCTACCTGTGCGCGAACGGCGCCGGGCAAGGCGGGGCGTCCCTCTCGACCGCGATCTGGAACTACAACCACGCGGACTGTTACGTCCAGCTCGTCGAATCGCTGGCCGCCAAAATCAGCTAGTGGGCGCTGGCGGCTCAATCGCCGCGGGCTTCGGTGGCACAGCCTTCGTCGCGCCCGTGTCAGGGGCAGCGCCGTTCGACCCGCCACCGGTCAAGCCGCCCACGATGCTGCCGAGACCCTCGAGCGCCTTGCCCATCTCGCTGGGGACGATCCACAGTTTGTTTGCGGTGCCCTGGGCGATCTGCGGGAGCATCTGCAGGTACTGATAGGCCAGCAATTCGGCGTCGGGCTTGCCCTCGTGAATGGCTTGAAAGACGGTGCCGATGGCCTTCGCTTGGCCCTCTGCTCGCAGTGCCTGTGCCTTTGCGTCGGCCGTGGCCTGGGTCACGGCCGCCTGCGCCTGGCCCTCGGCCTTGAGGATCGCCGACTGCTTTTCCCCTTCAGCGGTGAGAATCTGCGACTGCTTGAAGCCCTCTGCGGTCAAGATCGCGGCCCGCTTGTCACGGTCGGCGCGCATCTGCTTTTCCATCGAGTCCTTGATGGACGCCGGCGGATCAATCGACTTGAGCTCGACACGGTTGACCTTGATGCCCCACTTACCGGTGGCCTCGTCGAGCACGACGCGCAGCTGCGAGTTGATTTCCTCACGTGAGGTCAACGTCTTTTCGAGGTCCATGCCGCCAGCGACGTTACGAAGTGTCGTCACGGTGAGCTGCTCGATGGCCTGGATGTAGTTCGCAATCTCATACGTCGCAGCACGTGCATCGGTGACCTGGAAGTACAGAACCGTATCGATGCCGACCACCAAGTTGTCTTCGGTGATCACCGGCTGTGGTGGGAACGAGATGACCTGTTCGCGCAAGTCGAGCAGTGGACGCAACCGGTCGACGAACGGCACCACGATGTTCAGGCCCGGCGTCAACGTCTTGTTGTACCGGCCGAACCGCTCGACGATGCCCGCGCGCGCCTGCGGCACGATGCGGATCGTGCGCCCGACGACGAGCAAGACAAAGATCGCGACGACGATGAGAGCAATGGCCTCGGGGCTCATGAACTACTCCGTTCCATAGACCAGGGCGGTAGCGCCCTGGATCTTCACGACGTCGACCGACGTCCCAGGTTCGAGAACCTGGTCTTCCATGTAGGCGCGGGCGGTCCAGATCTCGCCACCGATCTTCACTTGACCGTGATGAGCGTCTACCCGTTCGAGGACCAGCGCACTCTTGCCGACAAGCGCGTCGATGCCGCTCTTCAGCTCGGCCGGCGTCCGCAGGTGGGACTTCGCGATCGGCCTGGCCACCCCAACGAGCCCGATAGAGCCGGCGATAAAGGCGCCCAGTTGCAGCGGAACCGGACCGCCGACCACCGCCACGACGAGCGCGACCACCGCGGCAAGCGAGACGAAGCCGAGGACCAGCGTCAGGGTCAGGGCCTCTGCGGCGGCACAGGCGGCCGCCACGATCGTCCAAACGAGCCAAGCGGACATAACTCGATCATAGGCCGGTATTTCACCCGGCGCGGGCGGCAAAGCGGCCGTCGCGATAGTCCAGACGCAGCCCGATGCCAAAGGTGTCCGACAGCGAGTGCTCGGTCATCGACTCGTGCAACGGTCCGGACGCGACCACCTGGCCGCTGCGCAAAAGCAAGGCATGCGTGAAGCCGACCGGGATCTCCTCGACATGGTGTGTCACGAGCACCGTCGTCGGCGCGCCAGGATCTGCAGCGATGGCGGCGAGCCGTGCGACGAGGTCCTCGCGCCCGCCAAGATCGAGACCTGCGGCCGGCTCGTCGAGCAGCAGCAGCTCCGGGTCGGTCATCAATGCCCGCGCGATTTGTGCACGCTTGCGTTCACCCTCGGACAACGTGCCGTACGTGCGATCGGCAAGGTGCGCGCACCCGACCTGCTTCAGCACGTGCTCGGCGCGCACCTCGTCGTGGATGTCGTAGCGCTCGCGCCAGCGCCCGACCATGCCGTACGAGGCCGTCAGGACGACGTCTCTGACCTTCTCGCGAGCGGGGATGCGCTCCCCCAACGCCGCACTCGACAGCCCGATTCGTGGCCGGAGCTCGAACACGTCGACCCGGCCCAGCCGCTCGCCGAGGATGTCGACCGTCCCGCGCGTCGGGAAGAGCCTCGTGGAGGCGATTCGCAGCAACGTCGTCTTCCCGGCGCCGTTCGGGCCGAGGACCACCCATCGCTGATCCTGATCGACGGCCCAGTCGACGTAGTCGAGGAGTGTCGCACCGTCGCGAACCACACCGACGCCCTCCATCGCAATGACGTCGCCGGTTGCCTGCACGCACGAAACTTACCGGCAGGCAAAGTCACCGGGACGCCGACCCGCTGCGGCCGTTGCCTAGGCTAGGGACGTGCCAACGCCCGACGAGGACCTGCCGCGTGAGCCTCTTGCCGACCCTGAACTGTGCGGCCGGTTCGCCGCGTGGTTCGCGGCGGCGCTGGGCAATCGGGTCGATACGGACGCCGCGATAGCTGCGATCGAAACTGGAAGCGATGGCCACGTTGTCATTGGCTGGCCTGACTGGCGGGTCGACATCGATGGCCGCGACGGCGTAGAGCTGGTCACGCGAGTGCCTGACGTGGGCGCCGTCGCGGTCGAGTTCGCCCTCGTCGATGTCGTCGGGCGATTGCTGCAGGTAGGCGTGCGCGAAGTGTCCCTCGTACTCCCGGTGTCAGGAGACCCGCTCGGGCTGACCGGAGCAGGCCCGTTCTCGGTGGCCGCGCT
>DASRZB010000459.1:0-9912 GCA_035653855.1 Acidothermaceae bacterium
AAGGCCTCGCAGGCGTGGTCTCGCCCGCCAAGCAGCAGACGCAGTTCGTGGGCAGTGGCGACCTGGGCATGGCGGTGCAGGAACTTCTCGTGCAGCTGCAGTCTTTCGACCAGCCAACAGCTGGCGAGCGGCTCGTCGGCAAGATCACCGACGCGGCGAACCTGTTGCTGCCGGCGACCCACCAGCTGAAGAAGGCACCCGTCAAGTCGTCGAACATCATGTTGATCGCGTCGACCAACCGCCCCGATTCGCTCGACCCCGCATTGATGCGGCCGGGCCGATTCGACCAGCGGCTCACGTTCGACCGGCCCGACAAGTCCGGACGTCGCGAGCTGATCGCCCACTTCCTTGCTCGCAAAGCCCATGCGGAGGAGCTCGACGATCCGCAGAAGCGCGAAGCGCTCGCCGCAGTCACGCAGGGGTACAGCCCGGCAATGCTCGAGGGCATGTTCGACGAGGCCTTGATCAACGCCGTGCAGGAAGACCGCAGGGCGATGTCGTGGTCCGATGTCGAGCACGCCCGACTCGACAGCGAGATCGGGCTCGGGCAGCCGGTTCTCTACACCGACCACGAGGCGAAGTTGATCGCGACTCACGAGTCGGGTCACGCCACGATGGCGTGGCTGGTTGCTCCCGGTCGCCGGCTCGAGGTGCTGAGCATTATCAAGCGGCGCAGCGCTCTCGGCCTGCTCGCCCACGGCGACCGCGAAGAGGTTTACCTCCAGTCGCGTAACGAACTGCTCGGTCTCATTGCGATCGCGATGGGTGGGCAGTCTGCTGAGGAACTCTTTTTCGGTGATGTTTCCACCGGGCCAAGCGGCGACCTGGTCGCAGCTACGCGCGTGGCCGCGAGCATGGTCGGCGCCTGCGGCATGGAGCACTCGCTGGTCTCCTTCGGTGCGGTGCAGAACAGCGGATTCTCCGACACCAACATCGTCGGCCGCGTCCTCGGCGACAAGGACGGCCGTGCTGCGGTCGAAGAAGTGCTGCAGCAGCAGAAGCTGCGGGCAAAGGCGTTGCTCGACGACAACCGTCACCTGGTCACGGCACTTCGCGATGCGCTCCTGGAGCGGCACGAGCTGATTGGCACGGAGATCACCGATGTGCTCGAGCAGGCGCAGCGCGAACACGCGGCCCGCCATACCCGCAGCATTGGGTCGGGCACAACGACAGCTCCGGTCATCGACCTGCGTGAGGCAGCGCAGCCAACACCACCAGTACTCCCGGCGCAGTCCACCGGTCCGGGACACACGCGAGAGCCCAGGGTCGAGCCTGCCGGATAGCCTGCCGCGGTGAGCGACAACGGGCGCGGCGCCCTGGTGACAGTCGCTGCGGCCGTGTCGCTCGTGGTCGTCGGCATCGTGACCGGCTTCATCGGAGTCATGCAAGCCACGACGCTCGTCAAGCTCGGTGCTGTTCACCTCTGCGTTGGCGCAGTCATTGCGGGTGTCGCGAACTGTCTGTTCGGGCTCCTCGCCGTCTGGGGACTCGGTAGCCGCGACGCCTCCGCGTTGCCGGCTCTTGGGTGGTTCGTCGCGGTCGCGGTGGCTCTGTTCGGGCCTCGGCCCGGTGGCGACATCCTGCTGCCGGGCTCGGGGTGGGACGTCATCTCGTTCGCTGTCGCAGGCCCCGTCGGAGCTGTATTGGCGGGCGTGTTCGGCGGCAGAGTTATCTCGACCAAGACTTCACCCGACATCCCACCTGCAGCTTCACCCGAGACCCCACCCGACCGATGAGTCGGTTATGGCGACTGGTCTCGACCTCGCAAGTGACGTCTCGGAGCGCGGCATCCGGGCCGAGCCCAATGGCTACGTGCTGCTGCGGCTCGGGGGATCGCGCTACGCCGTCGGCATGTCCGCGGTCGCTGAAGTGGGCCGACTGCCCAAGCTGACAAGGGTGCCCGGCACCCCCATCTGGCTTTCCGGCGTGGCGAACTGGCGCGGCCGGATTTTGGCTGTGCTCGACGTCCGGCCGCTGATGGGGGCACCGATCACGCCTACCGGATCCCTGGGTCGCCTCGTCGTCCTGACCGCCGACACCATCACCGTTGGGCTGCTCACCGAAGGCGTCCAGGGCGTCATCGAGTGCGACGTCGACTCGATCGACCCGCCGCCGATGAGCTTGGAATCCGAAGCGATGTCGCTGCTGCAAGGCCAGTTCACCCAGCCGACTGGCCCCATCGCGGTGCTCGACCCGGCCGCGGTGCTCGCGTTGCGCCTGCGGCTGCCCAGCCCAAGGCGCGCCGGCTCCTAAGCGCCGCACCCCTCGCCGTCCCGGCCGTGGGGATTTGCTCGGCAGCTGCCCGCAGCCGTTAGGCCGGTTGGGCGATGCATGAGGCCGATTTGGCTTCAGTACCGCCCGATCGCGCCCGATGGATCGTCAGACGCCGAACGCGTGCCGGCACCGCCGCACGACCTCACGCAGGTTCGGCCGGTGTCGGCCTTCAGGAGGACTGGTGGAAGTCTCGAAGCGGCCCCAACGGGTGGCTGCAGCGTGCACCTGGTTGATGCTTGGGCTCGCCGTCGTCGGCGTCCTGGTCTCTGGTCGCGATGCCATCGGCAGCGTGACGATCAACCCCGCAGCCTTGCTGGCTGGCCTCGGCGTGGCCGCTGTGGGCGCCGCGATCATCACCGCCGTCTCATTGACTGAACTCGACAACCCATTACTCCAAGACAACGGACTGGTCGTCGACCTGGGCCGCCTTGTCTATCTCGGGGGCGTGACCGGTGCCCTCGTGGCCGGGCACGGAGTCGCAACACCGCTGTGGGTGCTGTACGTGCCTGTCCTGTTGACCACCGCGTTTACTGACATCGTCGTCAAGGCCATCGCCTACGCGATCGGCACGAGCGGCCTCACATTGCTTGCCACCGGTGTCTCCCACGGATTCAACAAGAGCGCCGTCGTCCCGCTCATGTTGATCCTCGCGGGGTTGCCCGCAATCGTTGCCGCCGCGAGCGGCTTCGCGCAGTCGGTCAACGGTGTCGCGGACGCGGCACACGCGGAGCGCGCACGGCAGATCGAGGAAGTCGAACAACTGCGTGAGCAGCTCATCGAAGGACACCGCGCCGAGCGCGAGACGCTGCTCGACGAAACTCGTCGCGAGCGCGCAGAGCTGAAGGTCAAGGTCGACCGGCTGTCGGAAGCACTCGCCAGCGCGTCGCGTGGCGACCTTTCCGGATACAACGACGGCAGCTCGGCAGTGGCCGATGGTGACGAGGCGCTCGCTTCGCTGCAGTCCGCGTTCAACAACACGCTTGGCAACCTCCGGTTGCTCGTGGAGCAGATCCGCGGCAGTGGCGAGAGCATCTCGGCGTCCGCCGTTGAATTGCTCGCGACCGCCGAGGAGCACGCGGCGTCTGCAACGCAGCAGTCTTCCGCAGTCGCCGAGACCACGTCGACGATCGAGGAGCTTGCAGCAACAGCGGCGCAGATCGCCGAGACATCCGAGGCCGTCGCGCGTTACGCCGCGGAGACCTTGCGATTCGCCGAGGAAGGCCGCGAGGCAGTCGCAGCATCGGTGTCGGCCATGGACACGATCGCGCACCGGGTCGACTCGATCGCCACCCGTGCCTTGTCGTTGGGTGAGAAGTCGCAGGAAATCGGCCGCATTCTCGAGGTCATCGATGACCTCGCAGACCAGACCAACCTGCTTGCGTTGAATGCGGCGATCGAAGCTGCGCGCGCCGGCGAGCACGGCCGAGGGTTCGCTGTCGTCGCGTCCGAGGTTCGCAAGCTCGCGGAGCGGTCGCAAGAATCTGCTGCGCAAATCCAGGGCATCGTGAGCGAGATTCAGGCCGAGACCAACGCAACGATCATCGCGACCGAAGAAGGTGCCAAGGAAGTTCACCAGGGCACCGAGCTCGCCCGCGGAGTTGTCGACGCGCTCGAGCGGATCTCCGGCATGGTCGACGAAACCACCACCGCAGCAAAGGAAATCTCGATCGCGACTCAGCAGCAGCGGTCGGCATCCGACCAGGTGGTGACCGCGATGATGCAGGTCTCCGACGTGTCGCGGCAGTACGTGGTCGGCTCCAAGCAGGCGGCGGCATCGGCGTCCCAGCTGAATGTTCTCGCGGCGGAACTGCGTGCGTCGATTGCCCAGTTCCGAGTGGCGTAGCCCGCCGTGGGCACCTGGGCCGAGGACCCCGAACTTCTCGCGACGTTTCGTGCCGAGGTGGAAGAGCGCCTCGCGTCCCTGAGCGCCGGACTTCTCCAGCTCGAATCGAACGGCTCACCGCGCCAGCTCATCGCCGGTCTGTTCCGCGATGCGCACACGGTGAAGGGCTCGGCTCGCATGATGGGCCTCACTGCGGTGCTGCAAACAGCGCATGCGGCCGAAGACTTGCTGGGTGCATTGCGCGACGGCCGGTTCCACGTGCGCCGTGATTACGTCGACCTGTTGCTCGCAACGGTTGACGGCATCAGTCGCTCGATCGTGCCCAACCCGACGCCGGCCGTCGACGGGTACCTCACTGACTTGGTCAACGCGTTGCGCGGTGCACTCGAGGGCGACGACCCGGTCACGATCCCGCGGATGTCACAACCTGCCCCAGAACCAGCGCCCGTCCCCGCCGGTCGTAAGCGCACCGTCATCGTGCCGGCGCCGCCTACGGCCCCTGCGCCTTCGACGCTCGATTCACCACTGTCGCTGACCGTGCCGCCGCCCGCTTCGTCGGTTGCGGTGGCTGCGCCCGTTGCCTTGGTGGACGGCGGCGGCGAGCGAGCCGTTGATTCGGTGCGGGTCACGTCACAACGGGTCTACGACTTGCTCGATGTCGTCGGCGAAGCCGAACTCGATGCGCGGCGGGTGGAGCAGAACGCGGAGCGGGTTATCGCGTTGGCGGCTGACCAAAAGCACTGGTTGCGCGCACTTCGTGATGCAGTCGCGGCCAGCGGCGGCAGCTTGCCGGGCGACGTCGAGGCAGCGGTCTACCACGTCATGTCAGTGACCGACCAGATGCAGTCATCGGGCCACCAACTGCGTGAGCTGGTCGAGGATTCGCGTGGTCGGCTCGCGCTTGTCCGCGACGGTGCGATGGGTCTGGCGATGGTGCCCGTGCGCCGGGTCGTTGCTGCGTTCCCGCGGCTGATCCGCGACGTCGCGAGCTCGACCGGCAAGGACGTGCGCCTGATCCTGGTGGGGGAGGACGTCGAACTCGACAAGAAGGTGCTCGACGGCGTTGCCGACGCTCTCAAACACCTTGTCATCAACGCGGTAGACCATGGCTGTGAAACGCCTGACGTGCGTGGCACCCTCGACAAGCCGCCGCGAGCGACCGTGACGGTCTCAGCGAAGGCGGCCGGCGGCACCGTGGTGCTCGAGGTCGCCGACGACGGTCGTGGCATCGACGAAGACAAGGTGCGGGCCACCGCGATCGAGCGAGGATTGCTGCCAGCGGGCAGCACGTTGGCCGGTGCGCAGCTCTTCCAACTGCTCTTTCTCGCGTCGTTCTCGACATCACCCACGGTCACCTCGACCTCCGGTCGCGGGGTCGGCCTCGACGTGGTGAAGACCGCGGTTGACGACCTGGGCGGCACAATCGACGTCTTCAGCGAGCTGGGTTCGGGCACGCGGTTCGTGCTGACGCTGCCGATCACCCTCGGCGTGCTGCGCTGCCTGATCGCGCGGGTCGGCAACGAGCGGTATGCAGTGCCGGTACCTGCGGTGATCGAGTCGGTGAGCCTGCGCGACGTCGCCGTCGACAATGTGGCTGGCGTCCCTGTGGTGATCAGGCACGGCGTCGCGGTGCCGTTGCTCGATCTTGGTGCTGCGCTGGGTGTCGAGGGTGAGCGTGAACCGCGCGCCGCGCTGGTCGTGCGCAACGGCGGTGCGAGCGATCTCATTGCCTGGTCAGTCGATCGACTCGAGGGTGAACTCGAACTGGTCGTTAAGGACCTTGGCTCGTTCGTTGGCCGGCTCCCGCTGGTGACCGGCGCGACAATCGACGGCGACGGCAGCGTCGTATGCCTGATCGACCTGCGAGAGATTTCGGTGCGGGCTGGCGGCACTGGTCACGTCGGCGGATCGATCCACCATGGCGTCTCATCGGCCGCCGAGCCCGTAGCTCCGGTGATCGGCCGTAAGGCAAGGATTTTGGTGGTCGAAGACTCGGTCGGCGTTCGTGAGCTCGAGCGAGTGATCTTGGAAAGCGCCGGCTACGACGTGGTGACTGCCGTCGACGGTCTCGATGGCATCGCGCGCCTGCGCGCGGAGCCGGCCGATCTTGTCCTGTCGGACGTCGAGATGCCGGGGATGGACGGGTTCACATTGACCCGCACGATCCGCCGGACCCGAGGGTGGGAGCAGGTGCCGGTCGTGATCATGACCTCACGTGGCGACGAGAGCGACCGCCGGGCGGGCCTTGAGGCCGGTGCGAGCGCGTATCTCCTCAAGAGTGACTTCGATCAGACCGAGCTGGTTGATACGGTTCGCCGCCTCGTCGGCCGATAGAGACTGTGACCCTCGAAAGACTGTGACGCCCCGCCCGAGACATTGTGACACCGTGTGGAGGAACCCCGAATGCCGACCGTGGTCATCGCCGACGACAGCCCCACCCTGCGCCGCATCGTCACGAGCGTGCTCACCCGCGAGGGGTTCGAAGTCATCCCGGCTGAGGATGGCGTCGAAGCGGTTCAGGCCGTGTTTCGGGTGCATCCCGACGCGGTTGTCCTCGACGTCCAGATGCCTCGTGTTTCTGGTTACGTAGCCGCGCGCCTGTTGAAGGATGACTGGCAGACCTCCGACATCCCGATCGTGCTTTTGACTTCGTTGGACGCCGCGAGCGACCGTTACTGGGGCGCACAGACCGGTGCCGACCAGTACCTGACGAAGGACTTCGAAGCCCCCGACCTCGTCGCGGCCGTTACCGGTGTGATCGCGGCGGCGGAGGCGGCTCGCGGCGGTCGACCTGCACTGCGTCCTGATCCTCTCGAGCTCGATGCGGACGACGTGTTGTCGCGCGTGTGCGACCTGCTCGACCGCAAGTTGTTCGAGACGTCCGTTGCAGCCGAGATGACTGGCATCGCGGCGACCGCGAAGGGTTTCGAGGAGACCGTTGCCCAGGTGCTCGGTGTGCTCCAGCGGTTCGTTGACAACGACGTAGCCGGCGTCTTCCTCGTCGAAGAGCGCGGCGCCTACGTCGCAGTTGCCCGCGAGTCTTCGCAGGCGCACTACGGCGAATTCCTTGCCGCAGCAGTCGATGCGCTTGGGGCGGCGACCGGTACGTCGATCGCGGTCCAGGAGATGAACCTGCGGGTCATGGACCCGGACGGGAACCTCGGCGGTGAGGACGAAGGCCGGATGGCGACGTTCTTGTCGATGCCTTTGCGTGGCCACGGCGGGCGCGTCATCGGCGTGCTCGCGTTGTCGAGCGCGACGAAGAACGCGTTCTCCGAGACTGCGCTCGGAACGTTGCGACTCGTTGAGGACCCAGCCGCCATCGTCATCGATAACGCTCGCCTCGCGGTCGCCCGACTAGGCTAGGTCGGGTGTCCGCCGACCCCGTAGAGCCGGACGCGGTGGACAAGCTCAATTTCCGCCGGGTCGCGAGCCGGTTCATCACCGGTATCTGCGTTGCGGCGACGCGTCATCGCGATGTCGAACATGCGATGACGGTCAGCGCGTTCAACTCCGTCTCGCTCGATCCGTTGCTTGTGCTCGTCTGCGTCGAGAAGATCACCCGATTCCACCAGGCAGTGCTCGGCAGCGGGATGTGGGCCGTCTCGGTGCTGTCTGATGACGCCGAGGACGTCGCTCGCTGGTTCGCGGAGAAGGCTCGCCCGACCGAGGGGCAAATGGCCGACTACGCCCACCATCCCGGGCCGGTCACCGGCATGCCGGTGCTTGATCAGGCGATGGCCGTGATCGAGTGCCGGACCCGTGCCGTCTACGACGGCGGCGACCACGACATCCTGCTCGGCGAGGTGGTCGGATTGTGGTCTGACCCCTCGCCTCGCGAGCCGCTGCTGTACTTCGAGGGCCGCTACCGGCAGTTACGATGACCGGACGTTCTCGCCGCTAGTCCTCTGGAGATCTCCTCGGCCGTGTCCTCTTCTACCCTTGTGACGCGTGTCCGATCGCTCCACCTGCTGCGGATCGGCCTGATCGCAGGCGGCTCCCTGATCGTCTTGGCGGCGATCGGCTATGGCGTCGCCTACGCGATCGTTGGCTCTGGAGTGTTGCCCAACACGACGGTGGGCGGCCCGGCGCTCGATGACGTGTCCGTCGGGCGGATGTCGCTGGCGGCTGCCACCGCGAAAGTGGCCGCGGCGATCGAGCCGCGCGCTGCCGGGCCGATAACCCTGACCGTGGCTGGCCAGGCGTTCGCGCTCGATCCGGCCGCGTCGGGCCTCACGGTCGACCCGGCGGCAGCGTTGGCAGCCCGTGGCCGGCGCGATCCGACCCCGGCTGGTTTGTGGAAGGCGTTGTTCGCCCACCCGAAGCTGAATCTGGCCGTTTCTGTCGACACCGCGAAGTTGGATGCGGCTGTGACCGCTTTGAACGCCAAGATCGTCGGCGGTGGGCATGACGGCGGCGTCGTGTTTCACGGGACCACACCGACGGCGATTGCGCCGGTGACCGGCATCGCGATCTCGCACGACCAAGCCGTGGCTGCTATCAAGGCCGCTTACCTCGCGTCTACGGCACCCGTCGCGTTACCCGTTCAGACAATCCAGCCAAGCGTGACCGCCGCGGCGGTTCAAACAGCGCTCACGACCATCGCGCAGCCTGCGGTCGCGTCGCCCATTGCGCTTGTCGTCGGAACGAACACCGTGCAGCTGTCGCCTGCGGTGATCGCGGCGAACCTCACGTTCCAGCCGAGCGGCGGCGCGTTGCTGCCGGTGCTCAACAGTCAAGGCATCGAAGACGCCGTTGGCTCGACCGCCTTTGCGTCATTTCAGACGCCGAGCAAGGATGCGTCCTTCGATGTCAGCTCGGGCACGCCGGTGCTGATTCCGTCCGTGGAGGGGGGCACCGCGGACCTTTCGAAGCTCGGTTCCTCGATCTCAGCCGTTCTGACCCAGCCTGCGCCGCGAACGATCACTGTTCCGGCGAAGGGCGTCGATCCTGCGTTCACCACGGCCGACGCACAGAAGTTGGGCGTCAAGGAAATGGTGAGTACGTTCACGACGCATTACCCATGCTGTGCGTCGCGGGTAACGAACATCCACACGATCGCGAACATCGTCAACGGCGCGATCGTGATGCCGGGCGCGACCTTCAGCTTGAACAAGTTCGTCGGACCGCGTGACACGAAGCGCGGCTTCGTCTTGGCACCCATGATCGAGGACGGTCTGTTCGAAGATTCGGTCGGTGGCGGTATCTCGCAGTTCGCCACCACCTTGTACAACGCGGTGTTCTTTGCTGGTATCAAAGACATTACGCATCAACCGCACAGTTACTACATCAGCCGTTATCCGGCGGGGCGTGAAGCGACGGTCTCGTATCCCGATCCGAATCTCATCTTCCAGAACGACGAGCCCACGGCGATCGTCATCACCACGTCTTACACCGGAACGTCGTTGACGGTCACGTTCTGGGGGACCAAGTATTACGACGTGACATCGACGTCGAGTGCGCGCTACGCCCCGACGACAACAGGCACGGTGTACAACCCGCGACCTGACTGCGAAGCATCAGCTGGCGAGGGTGGCTTCCAGATCGACATCACCCAGACGCTGTCCCAAAACGGTGTCGTCGTGAAGGTCAATCACATCCACACCAAGTACCAACCAGAGCCGATCATCATCTGCGGACCGTCCCCGTCGCCGACTCCTGGAGGGTCCGGGCCGCCGACCGGCACGCCATCGCCCGGAGCGCCAACAGCGGGCACGCCAAGCGCAAAGCCCAGCAAATCGCCGTCCCCGTCGGCAAAACCCACCCACTGACGTCGGCGCGCTAGCCCCTCAGTC
>DASRZB010000460.1:0-3022 GCA_035653855.1 Acidothermaceae bacterium
TCTTCTCCAGGTCGACGAACTCGCTGACTGGCGCGCCACCGGCTAACGACGGCGGGCCTGCGGTTGGAGGCAGCGCAGGCAGTTCAAGTACCGAGAGTCGGATCATCCGACCGAACGAGGTGACCACACCGACGTCCCCACGCGCGGTCGACAGCACGCTCGATGCAATGGCATCGTGTCGCGACCGTCCTTCGCTCACCGCCGTTCCATCGCCCGTTTGCGCGCGTGCAAGCAAACCCGTCGCGGAGAGCAGGACGAGGCAAGGATCGTCGGTAACCTCAAGCGGCACAGCGGCGGCGGGCAACCCGGCGGACTCGAGCAGTACGGTGCGTCGCGGTGTCCCAAACTTCTTCGCGACTTCGCCGAGCTCGTCGGAGACGACCGTTCGCAAGAGCTCATCTGATTCAAGAATTGCCGTTAGTTCGGCGATCTCGCGGGTGAGTTGATCGCGCTCCTTCTCCAACTCCAAACGGGAGAACTTGGTAAGCCGCCGCAATGGCAACTCGAGGATGTCGTTGGCCTGGATTTCGCTAAGGTCGAAGACCTCCATCAGCCGGGTGCGTGCACTGGCGGTGTCGTCGCTGGTACGGATCACCGCAATGACCTCGTCGATATTGAGGATCGCGATGAGGCGTCCGAGCACGAGATGGATTTGCTCTTCGCGCCGGCGACGGCGATAGGTCGAACGTCGCCGCACGACTTCGAAGCGGTGATCGACATAGACCTCGAGCAGTTCCTTCAAGCCAAGTGTGAGTGGCTGACCGTCGACGAGCGCCACGTTGTTGACACCGAAGGTGTCCTCCATCGGTGTGAGTCGATAGAGCTCGTCGAGGATCGCTTCGGCGTTGAAGCCGTTCTTCACCTCGATGACAAGTTGCAATCCGTGTTCGCGGTCGGTCAGATCGCGGACGTCGGCAATGCCCTGCAGTTTGCGCGAATGCACGAGGTCCTTGATTTTTGCGATCACCTTTTCGGGACCGACGCCGTAGGGCAGCTCGTTGACGACGATGCCGCGCTTGCGTGGCCTGACGTCAGTGACCTTCGCGGTGGCTCTGATCCGAAAGACGCCGCGGCCGGTTTCGTACGCCTCGCGGACGCCGTCGAGGCCGACAATCTTGCCGCCGGTCGGCAGGTCTGGGCCTGGCACAAAACGCATCAAGTCGTCGAGGCTCGCGGTCGGCTTGCTGATCAGATGCCTGGCGGCGGCGATGACCTCGACCAGGTTGTGCGGGGCCATGTTGGTGGCCATGCCGACGGCGATTCCGGCGGCGCCGTTGACGAGCAGGTTCGGGAACGCCGCCGGGAGCACCGAGGGCTCTTCCTCCTGACCGTCATAGTTCGGTCCGAACGCGACGACCTCTTCGTTCAGGCCGTCGGTCATCAACTCGGCCGCACTCTCTAGGCGGCACTCGGTGTATCGGTAGGCCGCTGGCGGATCGTCGCCGCCGAGCGAGCCAAAGTTGCCGTGCCCGTCGACAAGCGGTACCCGCATCGAGAACGGCTGCGCCATGCGCACCAAGGCGTCGTAGATGGCGGTGTCACCGTGGGGGTGCAGCTTGCCCATGACGTCACCGACGACCCGCGCGCACTTCACGTGCGGACGATCAGGGCGCAACCCCATGGCGGCCATCTGGAACAGGATCCGCCGATGGACCGGCTTCAGCCCGTCGCGGGCGTCGGGGAGGGCTCGGCTGTAGATGACCGAGTACGCATACTCGAGGTAACTGCCCCGCATCTCCTCGGCGACGTCGATGTCGACAATTTGTTCGGACGACGGGGGAGGGGGCGGTGTGGATGCGGTTTTGCGGGCCATGCCGGTCATTGTCTCGTGGCTGCTGACCGGGGCGTAGCGTGGCACGCATGGCTGACGCGCAGGATCCTGGCGAGCGCGACTCCGAGGGGCACGAATCCGACGGGCACGTGACGTCCGGCGCAAAACGGCCTCGCAAGGCGACCCAGCGGCCGGCCCACAAGGCCGCTCAACCCGCCGGGGCGCCTACGGCGCGGGTCGCATTTCCCGGCATCAGTTCACGGGCGTACGAACATCCGGCGGATCGCGCCGCGTTGGTCACACTTCGCGCAGTGCCGGGCTTCGACGTGCTACTCAAGGGCATGTTCGGCTTCTTCAGCGAACGGCGCTTGCGCATGATGTATCTCGCGTCGGCCGTGCGGGTCGATGAGCGGCAGTTCCCCACGATCTACGCGATCTACCAGGACGCCGCGCGCATCCTCGACATCACCAAGGTGCCCGAGCTCTACATCAACCAGGAACCGCGGGTCAACGCGTGGGCGCTAGGTCTCGACAACCCGTTCATTGTCGTCAGCACCGGCACCATTGATCTGCTCGATGACGATGAGTTGCGGGTCGTGCTCGGTCACGAGCTTGGCCATGTGCTGTCCGGCCACGCGCTCTACTCGTCGGTGTTGTTTGCGCTGATGCGTATTAGCGGAGTCGGTAATGCCATACCCCTGGGCGGCCTCGGACTTCGGGCAGTCGTTACCGCATTGAAGGAGTGGTATCGCAAGGCGGAACTCTCGTGTGACCGTGCAGGGCTGCTGGTGAGTCAAGACCCCGGCGCCGTGACGCGCGTGCACATGAAGATGGCCGGTGGCGCGCGTGTGCAGGACATGAACCTGCAAGCCTTCCTCGCGCAGGCTGAAGAGTACGAGTCGACCGGCGATGCGCGAGAAGGGGTCATCCGGATCCTGAACATCCTCAACTCCACTCACCCGTTCGCCGTACTGCGTGCGTTGGAAATCAAGCGGTGGGTCGAGTCAGGCGACTACGAACGCGTTCTTGCGGGCAGCTACCCCAACCGTGCTGACGATCCACGCGTGTCATTTGTCGATGAGGTGAAGGCGGCCGCGGCGTCATACAAGCAGTCGTTCGATCGTTCGCCCGATCCGCTGATGAAGTTCTTACGTGACGTCGGCGGCGGCACGGTGAATCTTGGCGGATGGGTCGCTGAGCAGGTTCGAAAGATGGCTGGGGGGAACACTCACGATGATGACGGGGACAATC
>DASRZB010000461.1:0-4385 GCA_035653855.1 Acidothermaceae bacterium
GACGTAGTCAGCGACCTCGAACGGCATCAGTTCGGTCGCGCCCGCAAGAGATCGTGTTGACTCCTCGAGCCGTTCGTCCGCACCGCTGTGTACGGCATCGAGCAGCGCGCCGCGAACGTCGGCCCACACCTGTGGCCCGGCTTCGAGGAATGGCTCGAGCCGACCCGCAGTGAACAGACCCGCGAGCACGCCGCCGTCCAAGAAAGCAGCTAGATCAACAACGTGGTCGCCTAGCCGAGCACCGGCGATGTCGCGGCCGTGCTCGTCACGCACGCGACCGTACGGCAGGTGGACAGCGTCCGCCGCCGTCCAGTCGCGCGCGCTCATGGGTACTGCTTACCAGGAGTAGGCCTCCGGTGCCTCGCCGCCCGGGCCGGGCCAGATCTCGTCGAGCCGGGCGAGCGCCTTGTCGTCGAGCTTGATCTCGATCGCCCGCATGACGCCGTCGAGCTGGGCCAACGTTCGCGGACCGATGATTGGCGCCGTCACCGCAGGCTGGTGCAGCAGCCACGCAAGTGCCACGTTCGCAGGCTCTTCGCCGAGCTCATCGCAGAACGTTTCGTAGGCTTCGACCGCCGGCCGGTTCGCGTTGAGTGTGTCGTCTGCGCGGCCGCTCTTGCTGCGGTTGTTGTCCTGCTTGCGCAAGATGCCCCCGAGCAGACCACCCTGCAGCGGACTCCACGGAATGACACCGAGCCCGTAGTCGAGCGCTGCTGGGAGCACCTCGAGTTCGACCGTGCGGGCCGCAAGGTTGTAGAGCGACTGCTCAGCGACCAGGCCGAGGTAGTTGCGCCGCTTTGCCGCCTCTTGAGCTTTCGCAATGTGCCAGCCAGCGAAGTTCGACGAGCCAGCGTAGATGATTTTCCCTTGCGCACGAAGGGTTTCGAAGCCTTCCCAGATTTCGTCCCACGGCGCGTTGCGATCGACGTGGTGCATCTGGTAGAGGTCGATGTAGTCGGTCTGTAAACGCTTCAGTGATGCGTCGCAGGCGCGACGGATGTTGAGCGCCGACAGCTTCCCATCGTTCGGCCACTCGCCCATGTCGCCGTAGAGCTTCGTGGCGAGAACCGTTCTTTCGCGACGACCGTCGCCACGAGAGAACCAATTGCCGACGATGTTCTCGGTCAAGCCCTTCTTGTCCCAGCCATACACGTTCGCGGTATCGAAGAAGTTGATACCGAGCTCGTGGGCGCGGTCCATGATGTCGTGGCTGTCGGTGACATCGGTCACGGGACCGAAGTTCATGGTGCCCAAGCAGAGGCGGCTGACGCTGAGGCCGGTGCGGCCAAGATGTGTGTAATCCATCTCTCAATCATTTCACGCCCGCCAACGGCGTGGGTTGGCGGTGTCCGGCGGGGTCTGGCAACCTGCAGCGATGGGGACGGGGATGGGCCGGACGGCGAGGGGTGCCGCTGCGTTGACGGCGGTCGTTCTTTCCCTTCTTTGTCTCGCTGGCGGGGCGCACGCCGCCGATTCGACGCTGCTGTTCACGTTCGCCGATGCGCAAATCGACGAGTCGAGCGGTCTGGGGACCAGCTCCTACGGTGATGGCGTCGTCTATACCCACAACGACAGTGGCGACACGCCTCGCTTCTTCGCAGTGAATTCCAGCGGTGCGACTGTGGGGATCTACACCTTGAAGGGTGCGACGGCCCACGACTGGGAAGACATGGAGACCGGCACCGATGCGAGCGGCAAGCCGGTGCTCTATTTCGGCGACATCGGCGACAACTCCGCGAAGCGGACCGAGATCGATGTGTACCAGGTGCCGGAGCCGCGCGGACCAAGCGCGAACGTGCCATGGATCCGCTACCGGTTCGCTTACCCCGACGGTCCGCACAATGCCGAGACCCTGATGGTCGACCCGCATACCCATCGGATCTTCATCGCCAGCAAGGCGGCGATCGGCGACGGCTTGCTCTACGAAGCGCCAGCTGTGTTGAGCACGACCGCGATCAACAAGCTCGCGGTCGTCGTGCCGCAGCGGACCGTGCCCATGTTGACGACGTCGGGTGACATCTCACCTGACGGCAAGCTGATGGTCTTGCTCACCTACTTCGGGGCATACTGGTCGGCCGGCGTCAACGGGGAGCTGCACGAGTTTCCGGTTACTGAACAGCGGCAAGACGAGGCAATCGCCTTCACTCGCGACGGAAAGTCGGTGCTGATCGGTAGCGAGGGCGTGCACAGTGCCGTGTACCGGATTGCGTTGCCCGCAGATGCGATCGCGGCCGATGCGGCATTAGCAACACCAACGACACGCCCGACGACCAGGCCGGTCCCCACGGTTAAGCCCACGGCCACGACGAGTCCGAAGCCGACTGCATCGCCAAGCACTCAGCTTTCCTTGCCTGCCACGACTTCGTTACCCACGTCGTCGGCTTCGGTTTCGGTTGGATCGCCCGCGCCGGCGTCGTCGGCGTCGGTCAGCACGTTGCCCGGGCCGTCATCGGCCGTGTCCTCGCCCAGCCCTTCGACGTCCGCCTCAGGTTCGGTGGTGAACTGGCTGCCCTGGGTCGTGCTCGCGCTTGCGGTCTGCGGCATCCTGCTCGGCGTCGGGCACCGGTTCCGCTGGTGGCCGTGGCGTTGAGGCTGACGGGCTCAGATTGGGACGTCGCCGATACCGATGGGTAGCGGTGGGCCGACGGCTACGCTGACCGCACTCGGTGGACGGCGCGTGGTGGCAACGCCCGCAGCGGCGAGCAAGACAAACAACGGAACCACGGTCATAGCCGTGTGCGATCCGACATGGTCGGCGAGCGCACCGAGTCCGAACGGCGCGGCGCCGACGGCGAACCCGCCGCCCAGCGCCGCGTACGCGGTCGCCAGGTCGGGGCGGCCGTCAGAGAATCCAACCGCCCTCGTGATCGCCAGAGGGAACTGCAACGAGATGCCGAGCCCGGCGATGAACAACCCCGCGAACGCGACGACCGGATTCGTTGATATCCAGAAGACGCCGAACCCAACAAGTGTTACGCCGTATGCGAATAACAGCAGGGTGTCGGTGCTGTAGCGCAAGGTCAGTCGTGCCGACGAGAGCCGGCCGATCGTCATGCCAGTCACGATCGCGGTCACCCCGGTTGCCGCTGCGCCCTTGGAGAGTCCGTCGTGGTGGTTGAGAACGTCGGAACTCCAGATCGTCATCGAGAACTCGATCGCGTTCGTCATGACGAGCACGAAACATGCGCGCCAGTATTCGCGTGACAGACGGCCGCCGTTCGGGTGTGGCTGCGCGGGCGCCGCAGGAATCTCGTCGGGATGCACTCGGCGCGCGAAGATCACGGCAACCACCGCTGCGAACACCACTGTTACGAGCACGCCGGCCCGCCAGCCGATGCCGACCCACACGGCGCCACCGACGAGTAACGGCGCCAGGATGCCGCATGCCGATCCGAGTCCGTTCGCTTGGGTGACGGCGGCACCCCCTGCGGCGCCGCGGTGATGCGCCGTCAGGATCGGGACGGCGATATTGATCGTCAGTGTTCCGCCGAAGCCGGCGACTAGCGCTCCCGCGATCGTGACGGGGACGATCGTGCACGAGACGAAGATGATGGCGCCCAGCGAGAGAAGGCCGAGCGCTACCCAGATCATTCGCGCGCGGCCGAAGCGTCTGATCAGTCGCGGGGCGATCACTGCCGTCAGCATGGCGCCGACAGCGAGACCGGTTCCGTGCAATCCGGAGATGGCGCGGCTGGTGTGCTCGTCGTCGCGCAGCAAGGTGACCGACGGCGCGAAGGCGTATAGGAAATATCCATAGGTCGCCAGCTGGAGATAGGTCATCCAGGTCAGGCGATCACGTACCAGCCCCCCGGATGCCGACGCGCCGGCGTCCGGGTTCGTCGAGGTGTTGTTCGTCAGGAGAGCTTCGACACGACGTAGTCGATGCAGGTCGTCAACGCTTCGACATCAGCCGGGTCGATGGCCGGGAACATCGCGATCCGCAGCTGATTACGGCCGAGCTTGCGGTACGGCTCGGTGTCGACGATTCCGTTAGCCCGTAGCGTTTTTGCGACTTGTTCGGCGTCGATGGCGTCGTCGAAGTCGATGGTTCCGATCACGTTCGACCGCATGTCGGGATCGGTCACAAACGGCGTCGTGTAGGCGGTCTTCTCTGCCCACGTGTAGAGCCGCTGGGCGGAATCAGCTGTGCGAGACGTCGTAAACTTCAGGCCACCCTGCGAGTTCATCCACTCGAGTTGGTCGGCGAGCAACCACAGCGTGACGAGGGCAGGGGTGTTGTAGGTCTGGTCGAGCCTGCTGTTCTCGATCGCTGTCGAAAGGTCGTAGGACGTCGGAACCCAACGGCCGGATGCCTTGATCTCCTCGACGCGGGCGAGAGCTGCCGGGCTGAACACCGCGAGCCACAGACCGCCGTCGGAGGCGAA
>DASRZB010000462.1:0-9879 GCA_035653855.1 Acidothermaceae bacterium
CGGTGGCAACGTGAAAGGCGCGCACCAGCTCGAGCACGAGCAGATCCTGCCGCAGGCCGGCTGGGTGGAGCACAACCCTGCGGAGATCTGGGAGCGGACCAGGGCGGTTATCCAGACCGCCCTCACCAAGTCGAACCTGCAGTCATCGGACCTGGCCGCGGTCGGGATCACCAACCAGCGCGAGACCAGCGTGGTGTGGAACAAGAACACCGGCCGTCCCTACTACAACGCAATCGTGTGGCAGGACACCCGCACGGACCGGATCGCCTCCGCACTCGAGCGCGAGGGCAAGGGCAACGTGATCCGGCAGAAGGCCGGTCTTCCCCCTGCGACGTATTTCTCGGGCGGGAAGATCCAATGGATCCTCGAAAACGTCGATGGCGTGCGCGCGGCCGCGGAAGCGGGCGACGCGGTCTTCGGCAACACGGATAGCTGGCTCTTGTGGAATCTCACCGGCGGTGTCGACGGCGGCGTACATGTCACAGATCCGACGAACGCCAGCCGGACGATGTTGATGGACCTCGAGACATTGCAATGGGACGACGAGTTGCTCGGGTACTTCAATATTCCGCGGCAGATGTTGCCGCAGATCCTGCCGTCGTCCCATCCAGGGTTGTACGGCAAGTCGCGATCCGACGGCCCGCTTGGTGGCGAAGTCGCGCTGTCTGGCGACCTCGGCGACCAACAGGCCGCGACAGTGGGCCAGGTCTGCTTCGCCGTCGGTGAGGCAAAAAACACCTACGGAACTGGGAACTTCCTGCTCTACAACACCGGTCATGACGTCGTCCGTTCGAAGAACGGACTGCTCACGACGGTCTGCTACAAGTTCGGCGACGAGGACACCGTGTATGCGCTCGAAGGTTCGATCGCCGTCACCGGGTCGGCTGTGCAGTGGCTTCGCGACCAGCTCGGCATAATCGCCGGTGCCGCGGAGAGCGAGTCACTAGCCGCGCAGGTTCCAGATGCAGGTGGCATCTACTTCGTGCCGGCATTCTCGGGACTGTTCGCGCCGTACTGGCGCTCGGATGCTCGCGGCGCCATCGTCGGGCTGTCCCGCTTCAACACCAACGCCCACCTTGCGAGGGCAACGCTAGAGGCGATCTGCTATCAGACCCGCGACGTAGTCGAGGCGATGCACCAGGACTCCGGCGTCGCACTCGACGTGCTCCGCGTCGATGGCGGCATCACGGCGAACAAGCTGTGCATGCAGCTGCAGGCCGACATTCTCGGCGTCCCTGTCTCGAAGCCTCTCGTCGCCGAAACCACGGCGCTCGGCGCGGCTTACGCGGCAGGCCTCGCCGTCGGGTTCTGGAAGTCAACCGACGAACTGAAGAAGAACTGGAACGAGGACCTTCGTTGGCAGCCTGAGTGGTCCGAGGACCAGCGTGAAAAGGGCTACGCCGGCTGGAAGAAGGCTATCGAACGTACGCTCGACTGGGTGGACGTCGGCTAACCCGGCTCGTGGAGCTGGGTAGGCAGGAGAACAGGGTGAGTTCAGCTCAACTCGGACCGCGCTATCGCCAAGCGGTGCTCAAGGATATGGGTCAGGGAGAGTTCGACCTTCTCGTCATCGGCGGCGGCATCGTCGGTGCGGGCGCAGCGCTCGACGCGGTGTCGCGTGGCCTGACCGTCGCGCTTGTCGAGGCGCATGACTGGGCGGCCGGCACCTCGTCGCGGTCAAGCAAGCTGATCCACGGCGGGCTGCGCTACCTCGAGCAGCGCAACTTCGCACTCGTACGTGAGGCACTGAAGGAACGCGGCCTGCTCCTGAACAGGATTGCGCCACACCTGGTTCGGCCGGTGCCGTTCCTGTTGCCCCTGCAGCACCGGGTCTGGGAACGGTTCTACATCGGCTCGGGCGTCTTCCTCTACGACCGGATGGGCGGCGCGCGATCGGTACCAGGTCATCGGCACCTGAGCCGGCAAGGGGCGTTGCGTCTCGCGCCGGGCATGCGGTCAGATGCATTGATCGGTGCGATTCAGTACTACGACGCGCAAATGGACGACGCGCGCTACGCGCTCACCGTCGTTCGTACCGCCGCTCACCTTGGCGCGAAGGTGGCGCGCGGCGCGCGTGTCATTGGCTTCGTCCGCGAGGGCGAGCTGGTCGTTGGCGCGCGAGTCATGGACGTCGAAACAGACGTGGAATTCGTGGTCCGTGCGAAGCAAGTCATCAACGCCACCGGCGTCTGGACTGATGACACCCAGCAGATGGCCGGCGGACGCGGCCGGTTCCACGTCAGGGCCTCGAAAGGCGTGCACCTCGTCGTCCCGCGTAATCGCATCCAACTCGACGCGGGCCTCATCCTGCGCACCGAGAGGAGCGTTCTGTTCGTCATTCCGTGGGGCCGGCACTGGATCATCGGCACCACCGACACCGACTGGGAACTCGACAAGGTGCACCCAGCGGCAAGCAGTACCGACATCAACTACATCCTCGATCACGTGAACGCGGTGTTGCGCACCCCGCTTGGGCCTGACGATGTTGAGGGCGTCTACGCAGGGCTACGCCCCCTGCTGGCCGGCGAGTCGGAGCAGACCAGCAAGCTCTCGCGCGAACACTCGGTCGGCCAACCAGTGCCCGGCTTGACCGTCATCGCTGGCGGCAAGTACACCACGTACCGCGTGATGGCCAAGGACGCTGTCGATGTGGCACGTCGCGGCATGAGTGCAAGCGTGCCCGACTCGGTCACCGAACGACTCGCCCTGCTCGGCGCTGACGGATACGAAGCCCTGTGGAACAAGCGAAATGCGCTCGCAGCATCGTCTGGGCTACACGTGACGCGCGTCGAACATCTGCTCCATCGCTACGGATCGTGCATCACCGAGCTGCTCGAGCTCATCGCTGAAGACGCCACGCTCGGCGAGCCGGTGTCGTCAGGCAGTGACTACTTGCGGGCCGAGATCGTGTATGCCACAAGCCACGAGGGCGCGCTGCACCTCGATGACGTGCTGACGCGCCGGACCAGGATCTCGATCGAGGAATGGGATCGGGGCACCGGCTGTGCGCGCGATGCCGCGATGCTGATGGCCGGAATCCTTGATTGGGACGACCGCACTATCGAACGCGAGGTCGACCACTACTTGCTGCGGGTCGAGGCCGAGCGTGCTTCGCAGCGCCAACCCGACGACCAGACCGCGGACGCCGCCAGGCTCGGCGCCCCCGACATCGTTCCGCTGCGAGGCGACCCTCGTGAAGAACCTGGACCCGGCACATCCTCTGGCCGGTTGGGAAACCTGAGGTCGATCAAGGCAGCGGAAGCGAACTAGGTCCGTAGCCCTCCCCGGGCTAGGCCTCAGGCTCCCGCCGCTCGACGCCGCTCCCGGTGCGCGGCGAGCTCGCCGCTGGCGTCTGGCGGCGCAGCGGGGCTCGGTGGCCCCTCGGCCTTCGCGCGCTCGACTCCGGCCTCGTCGCGGTCGTCGGCAGCCCGGCGACGCGCGCTGGCAGCACTCTTCCGGTCGGCCGCGGAGCGCTTCCGATCCGAGGCAGAACTCTTGCGGTCGGCCACGGTGCCCTTGCGGTCGAGGGCGGCCATGTAGATGCCGAACGATGAGTTGTCCGCGGGAGGTTCCGCAGCTACCCCGTTCTTGGCGCGAAGGTCTGTTTCGGCTTGGCGCAGCGCCGCGTCGAAATCCCGACGGTCGGCGCGACCGTCGAGGGCCACCGCGACGACGTCATTCTCGTCCGCAACCGTGTCGCGCTCGTCGGCAAGCGCTGCTCGCTCATCAGCCGGCCACTCCTCGGTGACGGCTTTCTCACCGAGCAGGGCTAGGCCGCGTTCGGCCGCGTCGAGCATGGCTTTGCGCTGCTCGAGGTCGCCAGGTCCGTCCATACTCGCAAACTAGGCCCTAAAGCACCTTCTTGGCTACGAATACCAAGACAAGCCACACAATAGACAAAAGGAACAGACAAAAGGAACGAGGGCGGACGGCGGCCTGGTGCGGGCGGCCGAGCAACTCGCGGGGCCGTCCTGTCAGCGATGTTCGAAGGCGGTTCACGAAGCCGTCAGGTCAGGCCGTGAGTATGTGCGGAGGCGCCCGGTCGTGCCTCCCCCCCGGGGCTAGCCGGGCGCCTCCAAACCTCGTTAACGTGTGCGGCGGTTGCGCAACCAATCGGTCTCGGCGCGCGTCTTATGGCGCGCGTCTTATGACGCGACTCGTGCCAGCCCACTCGGGCCGGCACCGCGCAGCCCACTACTAAGCGGGGGAACGATGAGTGATGTCACCACTGCACGCCCGTCGGCTCGAGCGAAGTCGCGGGTTCGCGCATATGCCCGCTTCGTTGCGGCGGCACTGAGCGCCGTCCCGATCTCACTTCTCGCGACCGGCGTGGCGAACGCTGCGGCTGCCACCCACCTTTCGGTGAGTGCGCCCGCGAGCGCAGTCGTCGGCAACGCGGTGACCGTCACCGTGACCGCGCTCGACAGCAGCAACGCGATCGCGACAACCTACTCGGGCACGGTGCATTTCACGTCGACCGATTCAGGCGCTGTACTCCCGGCGAACTCGACGTTCTCCGGCGGCGTCGGCAGCTTCACGGTCAGGTTTTTCAGCACTGGTACCAAGCATGTCACGGTCACCGACACGAGTACGTCGTCGATTACCGGCACCTCAGGTTCGGTGAACGTCACGCAGAGCACCACCCACCTGTCGGCAACCGCGTCAGCCACCGCCACCGCGGGTAGCTCGTTTGTGGTGACCGTGAAAGCCCTTGATGGCAGCGGGAACGTCGTGACCGGCTACGCCGGAACGGTCAAGTTGACCAGCAGCGATCCGGCTGCCGTGCTGCCAGCGAACTCGACGTTGTCGAGCGGCCAGCATGCCTTCACCGTGACGCTCAAGACCGCAGGTAGCCAGAGCGTCACCGCGACCGACGCGGCGAACTCTGGGATTTCGGGCACGACAACAACGATCACGGTTGCGCCTGCCACTACAACGCATTTCCTGGTCACGGCACCGACCTCGTCGGCTGTCGGCCTCTCGTTCGTGTTCACCGTCACCGCCAAAGACGCCTACCAGAACACCGCCACGAAATACGGCGGCACCGTGCGCGTGACGTCGACCGACACCTCGGCGACGCTTAGTGCGAACGCCAAACTGACGAATGGCGTCGGAAACTTCAGCGCGACCCTGCGAACCATCGGTAGCCGCCTCCTGAAGGCAACTGACACGATCACCTCGTCGATCACGGGGACGTCGGGCACCATCACGGTCGTCGCCCGGACGTCGCCAACTCGCGTCGCAGGATCTGACCGCATCGGCACGGCCGTCGCGGTGTCAGCGCTGAACTTCCCGAGCGGTGGGGCGGGCGCTGTCGTGCTCGCGCGTTCCGACGACTTCCCCGATGCCCTAGTCGCCGCACCGCTGGCCGCGAAGGTTCGGGCGCCGTTGTTGTTCGTGCAAGGCGCGTCGCTGCCGACGGTGACCCGAAACGAGATCAGCCGGGTGCTCGGTGCACACGGCACCATCTATTTGATCGGCAGTACGTCGGCGATCCCCACGAGCATCGAGACCACGCTCCAATCGGCGGGCTACACGACGGTGCGCATTGGCGGCTCCGATCGGTATGCGACGGCGGCAGCGATGGCCAACGTTCTCGGCAACCCGAGCACCGTGTTCCTCGCGACGGGCGTCAACTTCCCTGACGCGCTGTCGGCAGGGCCGGCAGCCGCACACGTGGGCGGCGTCGTGCTGCTCACGGACGGCTCGTCAATGCCCTCGATCACCCGCTCGTATCTGAACGCGCACCCCGGCACGGTCTACGCGATCGGTGGCCCCGCTGCCGCTGCAGATGGCGCCGCAACTCGGATCGTCGGCGTCGACCGGATGTCGACTGCCGCGTCGGTGGCCTCAACGTTCTTCACGTCGCCAGTCAGCGTCGGCGTCGCGAGTGGAGCCACGTTCGCTGACGCGATGTCCGGGGGTGCCTACCTCGCCCGATTGGGAGGTCCAATTCTGCTGACCTACCCGACGTCGGTGCCGGCGTCGACGAGCAACTACCTGACCGCCGTACGATCAAGCCTGGCGAGCAGCAGCCTGTTCGGAGGCACCGCCGCGATCTCGACCGGCGTACAGACGACGATCGATCAATTGCTCGGGTTCTGATCGGCGCCTTCGGCCGAGACTTTCGGGCACATAAGCGATGAACTGAGGCACCATTCCTGATGGCGCCGCAGCGACGTGCGCCATGAGTGCCCGGGGGGCGGATGTCGTTCACAAGGGCTTGGGTGCGTACCTCACGTGAGCGGTAGATCGACGACACCGTCAGCAAGTTTGCACCGACGAACAGCGTCGAGGCCGACGCTCGAGGTCCTGGTTCACAAGTCCCCCGAGTGACGAGCCTTAGTCGAGGTAGTCGCGGAGCACCTGGGAGCGCGACGGGTGCCGCAGCTTCGACATCGTCTTCGACTCGATCTGACGGATCCGCTCGCGGGTGACTCCGTAGACCTTGCCGATCTCGTCCAGCGTTTTGGGCTGACCGTCGGTGAGTCCGAAACGCATCGAGACAACGCCAGCCTCACGCTCGGACAAAGTGTCGAGCACGGAGTGGAGCTGTTCCTGCAGCAGCGTGAATGACACCGCCTCGGCGGGCACGATGGCCTCGGAGTCCTCGATGAGGTCGCCGAATTCGCTGTCGCCGTCTTCACCGAGCGGCGTGTGCAAACTGATCGGCTCGCGGCCGTATTTCTGGACCTCGATGACCTTTTCGGGGGTCATGTCGAGTTCGGCAGCGAGCTCCTCGGGGGTCGGTTCGCGACCGAGGTCCTGCAGCATCTGGCGCTGAACGCGCGCGAGCTTGTTGATGACCTCGACCATGTGCACCGGGATCCGGATCGTGCGGGCCTGGTCGGCCATCGCGCGGGTGATCGCCTGGCGAATCCACCACGTGGCATACGTCGAGAATTTGTAGCCCTTGGTGTAGTCGAACTTCTCGACAGCCCTGATGAGCCCAAGGTTGCCCTCTTGGATCAGGTCGAGGAAGAGCATGCCGCGACCGGTGTAGCGCTTCGCGAGCGAGACGACCAGCCGGAGGTTGGCCTCCAGGAGGTGGTTCTTGGCCCGCCGGCCGTCTTCGGCTATCCACTCGAACTCCTTGCGGAGCTTGACGGTGAGCTTCTCACCAGAGTTGAGCTTCTCCTCGGCAAAGAGACCGGCCTCGATCCGCTTCGCGAGCTCGACTTCCTGCTCGGCGTTGAGCAGCGGCACCTTGCCGATCTGCTTCAGGTAGTCCTTGACCGGGTCGGCGGTAGCGCCGGCGCTGACCAGCTGCGCCTGGGGCTCGCCGTCGTCCTCGACGACAACCTCGACGGGCTCGTCGTCCTCATCGACTTCCTCGACCGCGTCCCCGACGACGATCGCGGCGGCCGGATCGACAGGGTCGACGACGTCGGCGACGATGTCGACGTCCACCTCCGCGATGTCGACTTCGACCTCGACGAGATCGACTTCGAGCACGACGTCGTCAGCGAAAACGTCGGGGTCGACGTCCGCCTCGAGGTCGGGGTCGAGGTCAGCGACGATGGCCGGGTCGACCACCAACGCGACGGGAGCCGTCTTACCGGCCTTCCCCCCGGCCGACTTTGCCGGCGGCCGGCCGTTGTTCGTGGGTTCAGACACGTCTGTCGCGGCGTTGAGATTGCCCCTGGCCTTCGTGGTAACTCCCATGGTCTTGGCGCTCGTAATCGCGTCTTCGGTCCGGCTCATGGCCGCGGTCTTCAGTGCCACGCTCGTCGTCTGGACATGTTGGCTCGCGGATCAGTACCGCTGGGCCGAACCCGGTCGGGCGTGGTCTCGCCATTGTAGCCACGGCAACCACCATCGCCGGTCGACCGGCGGCTCAGGGCGTGACGCGGTCATGCATGGTGAAGACCGTCGTGGTCGCCGAACCGCCCATAAACGGGCGTAAACCTGCCTGGACGTCGATCATGAGCGGGTTCGGGGACTCGGCCAGGCCCGCTGCCTGGCGGGCGTAGAGCGACACGTCGTGGCTGGCCACGATGTTGCGCTCGTCGTCGGCGAATCGATAGGTCAACCGTTCGACGCTTTGGTGGGCCGCCGGCGGGTCGGCGGCATCGAGGTGGGTCACGATGTCGTTCACGTTTTCGATGCTCAGGACCCGGGAGCCGCTGCCCTGGGCCACTGGCTTGGAGCTGATCGGCGAGCCCGCCGCCACCACCTGCTTCACCCGCACCCGAGCGCCGTTGAACGCTGGGTCGCCAGCCAGATCCATCGCGACGATGCCACCCTCGCTGTGCCCCACCAGCAACACCTCGGCGCCGCGGGGAACGAGTGCGGCGTCAATCGCCTCCCGCACACATGTTGTGTAGTTCGTTGTCGTGCGCACGACTGCCGCGCCAGCCCCAAGCAGATCCTCGGGGTCTGCGGTGTTGGTCATGCTTCGCATGCCAGAAAGGACGACGACGTAGCGCGCAACACCATCTGTGCTCGTTACCTGCTGCACCGCAATCGACGCCGCAGGCCGATCCTCGAGATCGCCAACTCGGTCGAGCATCGAGCCGATGGACGGCGGTGGCTGCCCGGCCCACGAAGGTGTGTATCTCGATATCGAGACACTGCCGCCCGTTCGTTCGCTACCTGGAACCAGCGACGCAAGCGGCAAGCCGAACACGGGATCAACGGATATCGGCCGATGCTGCTCGACGTCGAGACGAAATCGCAGCGAGGGTGCGAACAACTCGAGCAGCATCTGCAGGTGCGGAGCTGTGTATCCGGTGATCGCGTTGGCCAGCGCCGCGATATCGCGAGTGCCGTCGTGCAATGCGCGGGCGGGATCAAGCGTCAAACCCAACGGCAACGTGAGCAGCCATCGCTCGAGCGCCGCGACCTGGTGTAGCGGCAGGTCGTCAACGTACTGCTCCTTGGCGATGACCGCCTTGAGGAGTACGGAGTCGAGCGCCAGGCCCACACCGAGGTCGGCCAGGCCGCGCGGCCCGACTGCGGCGCGCAGAATGCCGGCCTCGGCTCGAGCGGCACCCATCGGGTCGAAGATCGCGCTCGCCAGCAGGTCGGACGAACTAGCCAGCGCAGCAACCTGCAAACCGGTGCGCGCCATCGACGCCGCGGCCTCACCCCATACCGACGACATGCGAGCAAGCTCCTCGTAGTCGACGATCTCGGCCGCGCCGCTCACAGGTGGATGCCGACGGAGACAACGGCGCCCACGTCGACCGCACCGCGGATCACCGCGTGCTCGACAGCTTGCTCGAGCCTGCGCAGTCGTGCCTTCTCCGCTTCGACGTCGTCGGAATAGCGGAATACCGTCTGCGCGGCACCCCGCAGAAGATCGGCGACTGCGCCGAACTGCTGCCGCCGGCGATCGACGCGAGTGCGAAATGCGTCGGCGGCGATCGACGTCCAGATTGCTTCAGCAGCAGCCTGCACCAGTTGTGCGCCCGCCATCTCGACCTGCACCGCGCGCTGGTTGAGCTCCAGCCCCATCTCCTCGATGTTCGACACCGCACCACCATTTCGCCATAGCCGTGCCGACATCGCGCCGGTCCGACAAGCCTATGAGTGGCGGCTCGCGCCGCGGTTGGCCGCACAAACTTCAGTGGAGAGAGTCGACGGTTGTGGAGAGCCCTGTCTCACGGCGAGTACCGCGAGCCATACCCTCGTGCTATGCCGTGGCTGCCTGCCGATTTTGTGCACCCGTTGCGCGTCGATGTCGACTCCGAGCGCCATTTGCGGCCGATCCGGGCGACAGACGTCGACCTCGACATGGTCGCCGTCATGGGCTCGCAGGCGCGGCTGTGGTCGATATTCGGCTCCGCGTGGGAGTGGCCGCCAGCGTCGATGACTCGGGAGCAGGACCGCGCCGATCTGGCCCGACACGAGGCGGAGATCGAAGCGCACGAGTCG
>DASRZB010000463.1:0-7638 GCA_035653855.1 Acidothermaceae bacterium
CCAAACAGCAGGACAGGGCAGAATGAGCGCCGGCGCCCACCACAGCGCGAGCAGGATGGAGAACCACGATGAACGGGCGACCGCTGCGGATCGCCCTGCTCGGCTGTGGTGTCGTCGGCGCCGAGGTGGCCAGACTGCTGACCGAGCAAGCCGACGATCTAGCGGCCCGGGTCGGCGTCCCGCTTGAGCTTGCGGGTATCGCCGTCCGGCGGCTCAATCGCAAGCGCGACGTCGATCTCGATCCGGCCCTGTTCACCACAGATGCCGCGGCTCTGGTCGCACGCGACGACATCGACATCGTGGTCGAAGTCATCGGCGGCATCGAACCTGCTAGGTCGCTGCTGCTGGCCGCGATGAGCCACGGGGCCTCGATCGTCACGGCGAACAAGGCACTGCTCGCCGAAGACGGCGCGACCCTTTACGACGCGGCGAGCAAGCATGGCGTCGACCTCTACTTCGAGGCGAGCGTCGCTGGCGCGATTCCGTTGCTGCGGCCGCTCCGCGAATCACTTGCAGGTGACACGGTGCATCGGGTGCTTGGCATCGTCAACGGCACTACGAACTTCATCCTCACCCGCATGGACGAAACTGGTGCCGGCTTCGCCGAAGCCCTCGACGAGGCCACCGCGCTTGGTTACGCAGAAGCCGATCCAAGCGCCGACATCGATGCGTTCGATGCCGCGGCGAAAGCAGCAATCCTTGCTGGGCTTGCGTTTCACACCAGGGTCACCATTGCCGACGTCCACCGCGAAGGCATCGGCGATGTCAGCGCCACCGCGGTGGCCAGTGCCCGTGAGATGGGTTGCGTCGTGAAGCTGCTGGCGATCTGCGAGCGCACCCTCGACGGCCGTGGCGTCAGCGTGCGCGTGCACCCGGCGATGATCCCGCGCTCCCATCCGTTGGCGGGTGTGCGCGAGGCGTACAACGCCGTCTTCGTCGAAGCCGAAGCCGCCGGGCAGCTCATGTTTTACGGACGAGGCGCCGGTGGCGCGCCGACCGCGAGTGCGGTGCTCGGCGACATCGTGGCGGTCGCGCGCAACAAGGTAAAGGGAGCCCTCGGCCCAGGCGAATCTGCCTATGCAGACTTAGAAATACGCTCGATGGGCCAGACTGTCACCCGTTACCACATCAGCCTCGACGTTGCCGACAAGGCCGGCGTGCTCGCCGCGGTGGCGACGGTTTTCTCTGCGCACGACGTCTCAATCCAGGCGGTGCGTCAATCCGGTCACGGCGACGACGCGAGCTTGGTGATCGTCACGCACGCGGCCTCTGATGCGGCGTTGTCCGCAACCGTCGAGCACCTTCGCACTCTCGACATCGTCCGTGATGTCGCCAGCGTGATGCGGGTCGAGGGCGAGGAGAGCGAATGACCACCGGCACCGGCCCGGCCGGCCTCCGTGTTGCCCATCCGCGCTGGCGCGGCTTGATCGAGGAATACCGCGAGTGGCTTCCGGTCACGGACGCGACTCCCGTCGTCACGTTGCAAGAAGGTGGCACGCCGCTACTGCCTGCCCCGGTGCTGTCCGCTCGTACAGGGTGCGAGGTGTTCTTGAAGGTCGAGGGCGCCAACCCGACTGGGTCGTTCAAGGATCGCGGCATGACGATGGCGATCAGCAAGGCCGTCGAAGACGGATCGAAGGCGGTGATCTGCGCCTCGACCGGCAACACCAGCGCGAGCGCTGCTGCCTACGCCGCACGCGCCGGCTTGCTCTGCGCAGTGTTGGTGCCGCGCGGCAAGATCGCACTTGGCAAACTCGCGCAAGCTCTCGTGCACGGCGCGAAATTGCTGCAGATAGACGGAAACTTCGACGACTGCCTGGCCCTTGCCAGCAAGCTGGCTCAGGACTATCCGGTCACGTTGGTGAACTCAGTGAACCCCGACCGAATCGAGGGCCAAAAGACCGCGTCGTTCGAGATCGTCGACGCACTCGGTGACGCACCTGATGTGCATTGCCTGCCGGTCGGCAACGCGGGCAACATCACCGCCTATTGGAAGGGCTACGTCGAATACGCAACAGCAGGGCGGACGACGAAGCGACCGATGATGCGCGGCTTTCAGGCCGCGGGCGCCGCGCCGATTGTGCTCGGCCACGTGGTCGAGCAGCCGTCGACGATCGCCACTGCGATCCGCATCGGCAACCCGGCGAGCTGGGTCAACGCCCTCGACGCACGTGACCAATCGGGTGGCGCGATCGAGGCGGTCACCGACCGGCAGATTCTCTCGGCGTACCGGCTGCTGGCGAGCAGGGAGGCCGTCTTCGTCGAGCCGGCGTCCGCTGCGAGCGTGGCCGGCCTGCTGATGGCTCATGAGCAAGGCACGTTGCCGGTCGGCCTGCGGGTGGTGTGCACGGTCACGGGCAACGGCCTCAAAGACCCCGAGTGGGCGATTTCCGGTGCCCCTGCGCCTATCACCATTACCGCCGACGCTGCCCTTGCCGCCCGGCATCTCGGTCTGGACGGCTAGTGGGCGTGTCCTTTCGGGCCGCACCTGCGCGGGTGCGGGTGCCCGCCACTAGCGCCAACCTCGGCCCAGGTTTCGACAGTTTCGGTCTCGCGCTTGCGCTGTACGACGACGTCGTCGTCCGCGTTGCCGAGTCGGGCCTTGTCGTCGACGTCGCAGGTGAAGGTGCCGACGATGTCAGGCGCGACAAGCGCCACCTCGTCGTGCAGGCCGTGCGCGCCACGTTCGACGTGCTCGGGGGTCAGCCGCGCGGACTTGAGGTGGTGTGCGCCAACCACATTCCGCACGGTCGCGGCCTCGGGTCGTCCGCGGCGGCGATCGTCGCGGGCATCGTCGGGGCGCGCGAGCTGGTGCTCGGTGGCGCTGAGCGATTGCCGGACGACGCGATGCTGCGCCTGGCCGCCGAGCTCGAAGGACACCCAGACAACGTCGCGGCTTGTCTGGCTGGCGGCTTCACGATGGCCTGGCAGGAAGCGGGACAAACGCTGCGGGAGGCGGGAACAACGAGCGGGCCTGCACGGTTGACGAAGTCGATGCGGCTGGACGTCAACAAGAGCATCGTGGCGGTGGTCTTCGTTCCAGAGACCAAGTCATCGACGGCCAAGTCCCGCAAATTGCTGCCGGACACCATTCCGTTCGAGGCCGCCGCTGCTAACGCAGCCCGAGCCGCGCTGCTCTCACAGGCACTCACCCGCCGTCCCGACCTTTTGTTCGTGGCGACGGAGGATGCCTTGCACCAGTCCTACCGAGCGTCGGCGATGTCGCGCAGTGCGGCATTGATGACCAGGTTGCGTGAGGCCGGGATCGCGGCGGTGATCTCCGGCGCGGGGCCGTCAGTACTCGCCTTAACCACGAGCGCCAACGCGGATGCCGTTGCCGAGTTTGACAGTCGGTGGTTCACGGCGACGCGGCTCGCGATTGACACCGAAGGGGCGCGTGTCCTGCCGCTCGCAGGTTGAGAGGTGCTAGGGTGGCCTTGCACCAGTGGTGCATGACTCTTCGCACCCGGTCTGGATGCTTGCTCCCCACTGACCCGTCGATTTCAGTTGATTACAGTTGATTTCAGGGCCGCTCCTCTTTCTTGGAGCGGTACAGGTCTCGAGGTGGAGTCGAGTCACAGCTCCGCAGAGCTGGTGCTCCCCGTGTAAACCGCTATGGCCAGTTCGCCATAGCTCCCAAAGGAACCGCCGTGGCGCAACGCCCGGCGCGTTGAAAGTGGCTCCCAGCGCGATCAGGTGATTTTCCACACCAGCCTCGACGCTATGGGCCTTTTCGGAAGGATTCGAGTGACCGAAACAACAGACGCCCCGACCCTCGCCGCGTCGCCTGAAGGCGATGCCGAGACCGGAGGCGCACGCACCAAACGACGCACGGCCGGAACTGGCCTGACCTCGATGGTGCTGCCCGAACTGAAGGCGCTTGCCGCCACCATGGGCATCAGTGGCACCGGCGCAATGCGCAAGGGTGACCTCATCGCCGCCATTCAAAGCGGCCAATCGTCCGCGAATGGGTCGGCCAGGGCCGCCGCTCCGAGAGCGGCCCGCAGCCCTCGCCGCGCCGCCGCTGATGCCGTTGCGGCCGCGCCGGACGCAGCTGCCGACGTCCCGCCAAGCTTTGATCGTGCCAGCTCCAACGGCTCAGACAATCACGTCTCCGAAGGCGCTGCGGCGACCGCGACCGAGACCCGCCAGGGCGGCGACTATGTCCCCGCTCAGGGTGGACAGCGGCAGGGCTCTGACCGTCAGGGCTCTGACCGTCAGGGCTCTGACCGTCAGGGTCAGAATCGCAACCGCAATCGCGACCGGTCTGACCGTGACCGTCCCGAGCGGACCGACACCGCACAAGGCGGTCAGGCCGAGTCGGGCCACAACGGCCAGAGCAACCAGGCGAGTCAGCCCCAGCACAACCAGGGCGACCGCGACCGGCAGAGCAGCAGCGGTCAGAACAACCAGAACCGCCAGAACAACCAGAATCGGCAGAACAACCAAGGCGGCCAGAACCAGGGTCAGCCGCGTGACGACGACGAGTTCGACAGCAGCGGACGGCGGCGGCGCGGGCGTTTCCGCGAGCGCAATCGCAGTGCGCGCAGCGGCCCGGGTCGCGAGCGTTTCGGCAGTGAAGCCGAGCCAGTTGTCAGCGAGGACGACATCTTGGTGCCCGTCGCGGGCATCCTCGACATCCTCGACAACTACGCGTTCGTCCGGACGTCGGGCTACCTGCCTGGTGCCAACGACATCTACGTCTCGCTCGCCCAAGTTCGCCGCTACGGCATGCGCAAGGGTGACGCCGTTACCGGTGTCGTCCGGCAGCCGAAGGAGAACGAACGTCGCGAGAAGTTCAACGCGATGGTGCGTCTCGACACGGTGAACGGCACCGACCCGGAGAAGGCCAAGGCCCGTCCCGAGTTCGGCAAGCTCACACCGCTGTACCCGCAAGACCGGCTTCGCCTCGAAGGCGACCCCGGTCAGCTGACCACCCGCGTCATCGACATGGTCGCGCCAATCGGCAAGGGTCAGCGAGGCCTGATTGTCTCACCGCCCAAGGCCGGCAAGACCATGGTGTTGCAGGCCATCGCAAACGCGATCACCCGCAACAACCCCGAGTGCCACTTGATCGTCGTGCTCGTCGACGAGCGGCCTGAGGAAGTCACCGACATGCAGCGTTCGGTGAAGGGCGAGGTCATTGCTTCGACCTTCGACCGGCCGGCTGAAGACCACACGATGGTCGCCGAGCTCGCCATCGAACGCGCGAAGCGGCTCGTCGAGCTGGGTCACGACGTCGTGGTGCTGCTCGACTCGATCACCCGCCTGGGCCGCGCGTACAACACCGCTGCTCCGGCGTCCGGCCGCATCCTGTCCGGTGGTGTCGACTCCGCGGCGCTCTACCCGCCGAAGCGCTTCTTCGGTGCAGCCCGCAACATCGAGAACGGCGGATCGTTGACGATCCTCGCAACTGCGCTGGTCGAGACCGGCTCGCGTGGTGACGAAGTGATCTTCGAGGAGTTCAAGGGCACCGGCAACATGGAGTTGAAGCTCGACCGGAAGTTCGCCGACAAGCGCATCTTCCCCGCGGTCGACGTCGATGCCTCCGGTACCCGCAAGGAAGAACTCCTGATGGCGCCGGAAGAACTGCAGATCGTGTGGAAGCTGCGTCGAGTGCTGCACGCGCTCGACTCCCAGCAGGCCCTGGAGTTGCTGCTCAGCAAGATGAAAGAGACCAAGAGCAACGCCGAGTTCCTGCTGCAGATCCAAAAGACCACAGCGATGCCAATCGACTAGCACCGCCTGGCGTCGGGAATCCGGCGCCGTCCACCGGCGTTTAGCCAAGCGTCAAGCCGGTCTGTCACACTGAAGGGCCGGTCATATGCGGTTCCGGTTCCCGTCGATCCCCTCGTGAGAGGGAGTTGGCGACCCGGCGGCCGCGACAGCCCTAGGAGAAAACAGTGAAGCCCGACATTCACCCTGACTACATCGAGACGACCGCGGTCTGCTCGTGTGGAAACACGTTCACCACGCGCAGCACCGCGAAGGGCGGCACGATCCACGCCGACGTCTGCTCCGCCTGCCACCCGTTCTACACGGGCAAACAGAAGATCCTCGACATCGGCGGTCGCGTCGAGAAGTTCGAGAAGCGGTTCGGCAAGGCAGCCGCTAAGTAGCTACGCACGGCGCCGGTCCCAGGGCTTATCTAGCCCGGGCACCGGCGCCGTCGCTATGTCCAGAGCACGCATCTAAGTGAGGAGGTCGAGATGTTCGAAGCCGTCGAAGAGCTGCTGCTTGAGCACGCCGACCTCGAGACCAAGATGTCGGATCCGGGCGTTCATGCCAATGCAGGGCTAGCGCGTTCTCTTG
Source organism: Acidothermaceae bacterium (assembly GCA_035653855.1). GTDB lineage: Bacteria > Actinomycetota > Actinomycetes > Acidothermales > Acidothermaceae > PALSA-607. Next base: position 6,313 of record DASRZB010000463.1, read on the forward strand.
GACGCCGATATGCGCAGCTCACCCCAATCGTCGAGACCTACCTGCGCTGGCGAACTCTCGGCGACGACCTCGAGGCCGCCCGCGAGCTCGGCGACACCGACGCGTCCTTTCGCGCCGAGATGCCCGAACTCGAACGCCAGCGCGACATCGCAGCCGAGGAACTGCGCACCCTGCTGATTCCGCGCGACCCCAACGACGGCAAGGACGTCATCCTCGAGGTCAAGGCGGGTGAAGGCGGCGAGGAGTCGGCACTGTTTGCCGGCGACCTGATGCGGATGTACCTGCGTTACGCCGAGCGGCAGGGCTGGAAGACCGAGATCCTGGACGCGAACGAATCCGACCTCGGCGGCTACCGCGACGCGACCCTTGCGGTTCGGGCCGGCAGCGGCGACGGCGCTTGGAGCCGGCTGAAGTTCGAGGGCGGCGTGCATCGCGTGCAACGGGTGCCCGTCACCGAGTCGCAGGGCCGCATCCACACCAGCGCGGCCGGCGTCCTCGTGTTGCCCGAAGCGGAAGAGGTCGACGTCGAGATCGACCCCAACGACCTGCGCATCGACGTGTACCGGTCGTCGGGCCCGGGCGGGCAGAGCGTCAACACCACCGACTCGGCGGTGCGGATCACCCACGTGCCGACCGGCACGGTGGTGTCGTGCCAGAACGAGAAGAGCCAGCTGCAGAACAAGGAATCGGCGCTGCGGATCTTGCGCGCGCGGCTGCTCGTGCTGGCCCAGGAAGAGGCGGCCGCCGCCGCGAGTGCCGAACGCCGGACCCAGATCCGTACGGTCGACCGCTCCGAGCGAATCCGCACCTATAACTATCCAGAGAACCGGATCTCCGACCATCGGGTGAACTTCAAGGCCTACAACCTCGACCAGGTGCTCGACGGCGATCTCGATGCGGTGATCCAGGCCCTCGTCGACGCCGACTCCGCGACCCGGATGGCCACGACCGAGGCCCCGGCGTGAGCACCGCACCCATGCGGCTGAACGTCGCCATCAAAGACGCGCACGACCAGCTGGCCGCTGCCGGAGTCGCATCCCCTCGCCACGACGCCGAAGAGCTAGCCGCGTTCGTGCTCGGGTGTCCGCGCAGCCGGCTGCTGGTCGCGGGTGATCTCTCACAGGGCCAGCAGCTGGTCTTCTCTCGGCTGGTCGACCGCCGGGCGTCGCGCGTGCCGCTTCAGCACCTCACGGGCAGTGCGCCGTTTCGCTACCTCGAAGTCGCCGTCGGTCCTGGTGTCTTCGTGCCACGCCCCGAGACCGAGGTCGTCGCCGGCTGGTGCATCGACGCACTCAGCGACAGCGATGAGCCGCTCGTCGTCGATCT
>DASRZB010000464.1:0-2966 GCA_035653855.1 Acidothermaceae bacterium
GGGTGGCCTGACGGTCGCGCGCGCGATGCTCGACCTGTTGCCGCACGAGCCGCTGTATTACGTCGCCGACACCGCGAACTTTCCTTACGGCCCCAAGTCGATCGCCGAGGTCCGCGAGTGCACGTTGAGGGTGCTTGACCAGATGGTCGACCACGGCGTGAAGATGTTGGTGATCGCGTGCAACTCGGCATCGTCGGCGATGTTGCGCGACGCACGCGAACGCTATGACGTCCCAGTTGTCGAGGTTATTCAGCCGGCGGTACGCAAAGCTGTCAGTGCGACCCGAAACGGACGGGTCGGCGTCATTGGCACCCATGCCACTATCACCAGCATGGCCTACGAAGATGCGTTCGCGGCTGCGCCGCAGATCGATCTGACAACCGCTGCGTGTCCGAGATTCGTCGAGTTCGTCGAAGCAGGCATCACGATGAGCGATGAGTTGCTCGGCTGCGCGAAGGAGTACCTCGCACCGATCGTCGAGCGTGGGTGCGACACCCTCGTGCTGGGCTGTACGCACTATCCGTTCCTCGCAGGTGCACTCAGTCTCGTAGTCGGTGACGACGTCATGCTCGTCAACAGCGCCGACGAGACCGCGCGTGATGTTTATCGAACGCTGCTACGTCACGGGTTGTCGCGTTCCGAGGCCGCACCCCCGCCTCGACACACCTTCGTCGCGACTGGCGATCCCGACGCGTTCTTCGCACTCGGACGCCGGTTTCTCGGCCCCGAGATCCTGGCTGTCGAAGGGGTCTGACGACGCCGCCATGCGACTGACCGTTGTCGGCTGCTCGGGAAGCCACCCCGGCCCCGAATCCTCGTGCTCGTGCTACCTCGTCGAGCATGACGGGTTTCGGCTGTTGCTCGACCTCGGGAATGGATCCCTGGGTCCGCTGCAGAGGTTCATCAATCCGAACGACATCGATGCGATCTACCTGAGCCATCTGCATGGTGATCACTGGCTTGATCTGGTGCCACTCGCGCATGTGCGACGCCACCCTCGGGACGCCGACGTGAGGGTGCTCCCCGTCATGGCACCGGTCACCGAGCGGGGACGCATTGCCGGCGCATTTGGCGTCCCGGCGTCCGATCTCGATGACATCTACGCTTTCGAGGACCCGCTGGACGGTGTGATCGGGCCGTTCGACGTCAAGCTCATCCGCACTGCGCACCCGGTCGAGACTCACGCGATCCGCCTTACTGCAGGGGGAAAATCGCTCGTCTATACAGCCGACACTGGCCCGTTCGATGCGCTCGCAGGCTTCGCGATGGGCGCTGATCTGCTGTTGGCCGAGGCCGGGTTCGCCGAGGGCCAGCCGCTGGCGTTGCACCTGCGCGGCATCGAGGGTGGCCAGTTGGCCGCCGATGCCGACGTAGGACAGCTGGTGGTCACCCACGTGGCACCGTGGGACGACTCGGCGGCCGCACTTGCCGCAGCACGCGAGATGTTTGTTGGGTCGTCGTCGCTGGCCCGACCGGGAGCTGTGTACGACCTGTAAATGGCTCCACGCGTGCCGGATAGGGTCAAGCGCATGCCTACGACAAGCCGCCTCGACGGCCGCGCGAATGATGAACTTCGATCAGTGACCATCACGCGTCATTGGCTCGACCACGCTGAGGGTTCGGTGCTGGTCGAGTTCGGCCGCACCCGCGTGCTGTGTGCTGCGAGTGCCACCGAGGGGGTACCGCGATGGCGCAAGGGCAGCGGCCTCGGCTGGGTGACCGGCGAGTACGCGATGCTGCCGCGGGCGACGACGACGCGCAACGAACGTGAATCAGTGAAGGGTCGCCTCGGCGGCCGGACGCAGGAGATCTCGCGCCTCGTCGGCCGCGCACTGCGGGCCTGCATCGACTACAAGGCTCTCGGCGAAGCGACGATCCAACTCGACTGCGACGTCCTGCAGGCCGATGGCGGCACCAGAACCGCAGCGATCACCGGCGCGTACGTGGCGCTGCATGACGCGATCGACTGGCTGCGCACGAACGGGAAGATGCCTGGCGAGCCGCTGATTCGTTCGGTCTCCGCGGTCAGTGTTGGGGTCATCGACGGCGAGCCTCGACTTGATCTGAACTATGAGGAGGACGTGCGTGCCGAGACTGACATGAACGTCGTGGTCACCGGCGACGGCGAGTTCATCGAGGTGCAGGGCACCGCCGAGCGCAACCCGTTGCGCAGGGAGGAAATTGACGCGCTGCTCGACCTCGCGGTCGGCGGTTGTGCGAGCCTCGACGCTCTGCAGCGAGCAGCCCTGGCTGCCCTATGAGCGGACGGCGCGTGGTGCTCGCGACCCGTAATGTGCACAAGGTCGTCGAACTGCGCCGCATCCTCGCTGCGGCTGGGCTGGAGTCAGTCGAGTTGATCGGACTCGATGCGTACCCCGACCTGCCCGACGTACCCGAGACCGGCGCGACCTTCGAGGCCAATGCGCTGCTGAAGGCGCACGCTGTTGCCAGCGCAACCGGCTTGACCGCCATAGCCGATGACTCAGGTCTAGTGGTCGATGCGCTGAACGGAATGCCGGGCGTATTTTCGGCGCGGTGGTCGGGTGGGCTCGGCGACGAGGCCAATCTGAGGTTGGTGCTCGCGCAGATCGCCGACGTCCCTGATGACCGGCTCGGCGCGTCGTTCCAGTGCGCGGCCGCCGCCGTGTTTCCGGACGGCGGGGAAGTGGTGGTTCGCGGTCAGCTGATCGGCTCCATCACCCGAGCCCCACGGGGCATCAACGGGTTTGGGTACGACCCGATCTTTGTGCCGACAGGCGGCTCGCGAACCACGGCCGAACTCGCCCCCGACGAGAAGGACGCGATCAGCCACCGTGGCGTCGCGTTCAGAGCTCTCGCCGCCCGCCTGCGCGACACCTGGTCCGCCGGCTGATCTCGCATCGGCCCACTGACCCGAGCACCTGGTTGCAAATGCCTATTGCGACCTCAGCGAGCAGTCGTCGTAGACCAGGCTGCCGGTCGCGGTG
>DASRZB010000465.1:0-2760 GCA_035653855.1 Acidothermaceae bacterium
CCGCTTGTCGTCGTGGGTCAGGGCGTCGTCGGTGCGAGCCGGTTTGGCGCAGCGGGCGCGGATTGTGTTGCTGGCCGCGGACGGGGTGAGCAACACCGAGATCGCAGCGCGGGTCGGTGTGTCGCGTCCGACGGTGATCGATTGGCGGGCACGTTACGAGCGCAGCGGGGTTCTGGGTTTAGACGACGAGCCGCGTTCGGGCCGTCCACGCACCGTCGATCATGAGGCGATCATCGCGGCGACGTTGACGCCACCACCCAAGCGGCTGGGGGTGACGCATTGGTCGAGCCGGCTGCTCGCAGCACAGCTGAAGATCGGGAACGCGACGGTCGCGCGGGCGTGGCGTGACTACGGGGTGCAGCCGTGGCGATCGCAGACGTTCAAGTTCTCCACCGACCCGGCGCTGGTCGCCAAGGTCACCGACGTGGTCGGGTTGTATCTGGCGCCGCCGAGCAACGCGATTGTGCTGTGTGTGGACGAGAAATCCCGTGCGCCACGAGGCGCTGATGTTGCCGTGCGGGGTGAAGGGACCCGCCGCCGGTCATCGCAGTGACCGGTTGAAGCTGAGGGCAGGCCGATCCCCGGGTTGGGGGTGAGGCTGGGAGCAGCCCTGACAACGTAGGGGCAGGCTGACACCACCAGATGGTCTGTGCCCGCTAGTGAAGATGGACAGGTGCAAGGAAACTGAACCAGTGGTTGAAGCCCCGTGAGTCGTCAGCGGCCTGCCGAATCTGGTGGATGGGTCGCGCTGCGGTGCTGGAGAGAGCTGCGGGTTTTGGCCTCTCCTCTCCGTCCATCCGTGTGTTTTGGGTGGTGGGAGGCCCGGTCCAAGACTGCGATGTGCGGTCCGGGCGATGCCGTCGGGGTATAGCTGGGTGCCGATCCCATCGAAACGGACATCAGTGAACGTGGGAAGCGACCTGACCTTGCCCTTCCCGGCCGGCGCCCAGCCGGTCGGCGGGCAGGCGCAACGCCCGCTGTTGAGGTGGGGTCGTGACGGAGTCGCCGTAGTACTCCGAGGCCGGGAAAGCCGGTCACATGGGGAAGGGCGACAGCAAGACGAGCAGCATGTGTGCGGGCGGGAAGGTCGCCGTTGAATAGCGGCGCACCGTGGCCGACGCTGTTAGCAGCGCAGCTGCGGGTACTCGACCATCAACGAAAGCTGCACCGATGGGCAAGAACCGAACCGGCTCGCCGGTTCGATGATGTGTTCAACTTGGTCTGCGACCCGGCGACGCTGTTGGTCGCTTGGGAGCGGGTGTCCAACAACCGGGGCGCCAAGACTGCAGGCGTGGACGCAATGACGCGTTACGCCATCAAGGACGACGACGTTGTCCCCTTCCTCGAAGAGCTCCGCTCGACGTTGAAGGACGGCAGCTTCACGCCGCTACCGGTGAGGCAGACGACGATCCCCAAGAAAGGCGGCAAACGCCGGGTTTTGGGGATACCGACGCTGACCGATCGGGTCGCGCAAATGGCCTTGAAACTGGGGTCGCCATGTCCTACGACGCCCTGCATTCACTCGCGCTCACCCAAGGCGTTCCGGCCCTGCTGGCATGGATGTGGCCACTGGTCGTCGACGGCTTCATCGTCGTCGCCAGCCTGTCCGTGGTGCGAGCCGTCGCCGATGGCCGCCTCGCACGGTACCCGTGGTTGCTGGTACTCACATTTTCCACCATCTCAATCACGTTCAACGTCGTGCACGCCGCCCCGACAGTGGTGGCACGCTTCGTCGCGTCGATCCCACCTACGGCACTGGTGTTGTCGTTCGAACTGCTGATGCGACAACTACGCCAGCAACTCAGGAGCGACCCGGTGTCGCAGCTACGAGGTAGCGAACCACACGTCGCGACCAGCGTCGCGCCGACGGCGTCAGGACTGAATACCGAACATCGCGCTCGTATCGGGGGTCGGCAAAACCTGCTCGACAAAACCCGACACATCCACGCCGACCAAGAACGCCACGGCACCAAACTCACCGGAAAAACACTCGCCGCGCTCCTAGGCATCTCCGACGGCTACGCCCGGAGACTGCTCCGCGAGATCGACAGCGAATCCGCCCTCACCGCGTGAGCATTGCCGAGACGCCGAGCCGCGCCGCTAGCAACCTACGAGCTGCCGCCTTCCTCGAGTCCCGGCCAATCGCGACGCTCGCCCTGTCGGGCAGGGACGGAAACCGGGCTCACCGAAACACAATCATTTCCGAGTTGAGGATGTTACGAAATCCCGTCGGTGCCCCTAGCGCGGCACCCTCCCCACGGCCTCGACCCATACGCACAATCGTTTGGGCGATCCGGGCGTTGAGTGACGCCGCGGCGGGCATTGGGGTCGACACCGCGAGCGTCGTGGGCGAGGCCCCTTGCCCCTTGCAACGGCGTGGCCGGCGACCCGGCACCTCCCGACGTCGCCGGGTGTTACGACGGCGATGGGGATGACGCTGTCGGCACCGACCGAGCGGTCGGCGTGCCGTCGTCGTTGCCCCGGACCACGATGGCGACCGAGATGGGGATTGACATGGCTGCACCTGAACAAAGAGCTGCACCGGCGCACCGACGTGGTCGGCATCTGCCCCGACCGCAAGGCCGTCATGCGCCGCTCGGCGCGGTGCTCATGGGTGTGCCGCTCAAGAACTCCGATCGCGGTCACTGATGCGGGATCGGCGAGGATGGTCTGGTGTTGTTCGCGCTCATCTATGCCGTCGTCGGCCGGTTGCTGTCGTTGATCGTGGTTCGTGGTCGCGGTGAGGCGTCCAAGGACGTT
>DASRZB010000466.1:0-13296 GCA_035653855.1 Acidothermaceae bacterium
CACCCACTCCGCTGTCGAAAACGCCGATCGGCGCATCGCCTGCGGGCAGACCCGCATCATTTGTCACGGCGCTAGCCTACCGACGTCCGACCTACCAGGCATGATGTCGGGCATGTCGCGAAGCCTCGTCCTCATCGGCGCCCCCACCAGCGCGGGCAGCTACGCACCTGGGCAGGAGGCAGCGCCGCGCGTGTTGCGCGAACTCGGCCTGATCGAGGCGTTGCGCGCGGCCGGTCGCGATGTCCACGACGCCGGCGACGGTCCGCTGCAGGTGTGGCGGCCCGACCGCGAAAACCCTCGAGCCATGAACCTGCCCGAGGTCGTCGAAGCGGTGCAGGCAGTCGGACGAGCGGTGGCCACGGCAATCCAGGCGGACGCCGATGTGCTGGTGATCGGGGGGAACTGCACGATCTCCTTGGGTGTCATGTCCGCCTTCACCGGCGAGCCGGCCGCGGGCTTGCTCTATCTCGACCGACACTTCGACCTCAACACCCCGCACAGCACCACCGACGGTGCCCTCGACTGGATGGGAATGGCGCACGCGCTCAATCTGGCTGGCGCAGCAGCCGAACTCGCGTCCGCGTTCGATCGCACGCCGTTGCTCACGCCGGCGCACGTGTGGTTCGCAGGCATCGATCCGTCAGCCGCGACTGACTTCGAACGCGAGCAGGCAGCCCAACTCGAGCTTCGCTGGTGTTCAAGCGAAGACCTGATCCGCGCGCCGGCCGTGGTGGTTGCGGACGCGCTGGAGTACCTGCCGGCCGGACCACTCGCCGTCCACGTCGATGTCGATGTGCTCGACTTCACAGACGCGCCACTGTCGGAGAACACCGACGGTCGCAACACCGGCCCGTCGCTCGCTGTCTTGACGCAAGTGCTCGATCTTGCCTGCCACGACCCGCGATTTCGGGCGCTGTCGATAGGCGAGATCAATCCCGCCCGCGCCGCCGCCGAACCGGACGCGCTGCTGCGAATCATTGCGACGCTGGCCACCGCACTGCAGGTGACGTGAACCTTAAGGAATGCGGACGTCGCGGTGCTCCGCGGCTCGCTGCAGTTCTTCCTCGGTCAGTTCCGACATCTTCATCGGAGTGACGAAGGTCCAGTGATTCCCAACCGGACACTTCTGATATCTCCACCAACCAAGGCGGACGGACTTCAGCGACACACCGGGAATCCAGATGGTCGTGAACAAGTGGCCGTTACGGCAGCGCACGACGGTGTTGGTGCCGAGCACGTACCCACGACGGCGCGAGAGCACTGCGAGCTCCGCACCGAGCCCGGAAAGAGCTACCGCAGCAACGACCTTGCGACGACGAGCCATAAGACCAAAGGTACGCCCCTATTGGCTCCCAAACGCGTTATGGAGCACGTCGACGTATTGGCCGTACCCGTCAGGGCTTGCCCACTGCGTGGCCGACTCGATGTTCGACCCGTCGACCCACTCGTTCCAGGTGGTCACCAGCTCGAACTGCTTGTTGGACGCCTTCATCGCCTGCACGGCGGCACTGAAAGCACTCACCGATCGAGCGAGCTGCGCCGCGCTGCCCTTGTGCCAGAACCCTGGCGACACCGAGTACGACGTTGGAGTGACCTCGGTCTGGGTAGCCGGGGCGTACTCGTGCCAGGCGTCCGGTTGGTTCGGGCACGACAGATAGTTTTGAACGAAGAACTCCTTCTGCACGACGTACCACTGATGGTTTGCATTCGCGGCCGCCCACCGGGCCAGCATCGAGCAACCGTCGTTCGCGTCGGGCCAGACGAAGATGACCGGCTTGCCGTTGATGTGCAGGAAGTTCGGGTCGTTCGCGTAGGTGTTGTAGAGGTAGGAAAGGTCGGACTGGATCGCAGCCACGGGTGGATTGCCCTGGCCTTCGAGCTCGTAATAGACCGACCACTTGAACGGCGTGCCATGTGCGGCGGCTAGGTCGAGCGAGAGGCGCTTGCTGAACACGTCCGATTGACCTTCCCAGGAGAAGATCGCGCCGTTCAGGCCGGCGTAACGCATCTCAGTGGTTTGCCGCGCAATCTCGGCGGTGTTCGACGTGTCGTACTGCCCGTCGCTCGGTGTGAAGTTGCTGCCTGGCTGGGTCCAGCCGGCCGGGTACCACGGGTAGTAGAACGTGAGCCGAAGCGACGGCACCGGCACGGGAACGGGCGCGCCCGCGACGGTCACGTTCACGGCAGCGCTGCGCGACGCGGGGAACTGGGCATTGCCCGGCCAGAACAGGCTCCACGACCTCGACGTGGTGAGCCCGACGGCGTAGGCGTTCGCGCCGCCAGCGCCGTTGGTGATGACGGATCCCGCGCTCGTCCAGACGCCATTCACGTTTTGCTGCAGATAGACGCGACCGCCGCCAAGCGGCGCGCCATTGGCCGCGAGAGTCAGCCGGCCACTGAACGCCACGGAGCCGCCGTTAGCCACGTTCGATGCGCTCGCCACGATGCTCATTTGCGTCGCCCGCGTCGCGGTCACAGGAGGTGCCGCGACGTTGACCACAATTGAAGCCGAGCGGGACGCCGCGAACTGGGCGTTGCCTGGCCAGTACAGCGCCCACAACCGCGAGGTCGAGAGCCCGACGGCGTAGCCGGTCACGCCGCCCGCGCCGTTGGTCACCACAGATCCGGCGTTGGTCCAGACACCGTTGATGTCCTGTTGGAGGTAGACCCGACCACCTCCGAGGGGTGCCTTGTCGGAGGCGCGAACCAGCTTGCCGGAGATGGCGACGGACCCGCCGTAGGCGATGTTCTGGGTGGCCTCAGTCGTCGTGATCGCGGTCGCCGTCGCGGCGGTCGCGGCCGCAGGCGTGATCGACAGTGGGGACACCACGACAACGGCGGCAGCGGCGAGTACGGCCGTGGAGATCCGGCGCAGCCCGGAGGACGAAATACGCATACCTACATTATGTGGGTGATCAACCGGCCAACCGGTACGGCCATTCGGGCAGATCTTTGGCGTGTCGGCCGCTCGTCCTCGCCAGAATCAGGCCCAGAGCTGGCCTTCGAGCCGCGCCGCAGCTTCGTCGAGCGTGCCTCCATAAGCGCCGGTCGAGAGGTACTTCCAACCGCCGTCGGCCACGACGAACGCAATGTCCGCTCTGACGCCGGCCTCCACCGCCTTCGCCGCGGCTCCCAGCGCCGCGTGCAGGATCGCGCCCGTCGAGATGCCGGCGAAGATCCCCTCTTGCTCGACGAGCTCGCGAGTGCGCAGCAACGCTTCGGCCGGCCCGACCGAGAAACGCGCGCTGAGCACGGAGGCGTCGTAGAGCTCCGGCACGAAACCCTCGTCGAGATTGCGCAAACCGTAGACCAGCTCGCCATACCGGGGTTCGGCGGCGATGATCTCGATCCCCGGCACGTGTTCGCGCAGGAACCGGCCGCACCCCATCAACGTGCCGGTCGTGCCAAGACCCGCCACGAAGTGGGTGATCGACGGCAGGTCGGCCAGGATCTCCGGGGCGGTCGTCTCGTAGTGGGCCTGAGCGTTCGCCGGGTTGCCGTATTGATAGAGCATCACCCAGTCGGGGTGCTCTGCGGCCATCGCTTTGGCCACCCGCACCGCCTCGTTCGACCCGCCCGCTGCAGCTGAGAAGACGATCGACCCGCCCCACATCTCCAGCAGCTGACGGCGCTCGATCGAGGTGTTCTCCGGCATGACGCAGACCAGCGAATACCCGCGTTGCTTTGCCACCATGGCGAGTGAAATGCCGGTATTCCCCGACGTGGGCTCGAGAATCGTCGCGCCAGGCGAGAGCAGCCCGTCCTTCTCAGCCGCGTCGATCATGAAGAGCGCGGCGCGGTCCTTAATCGACCCGGTCGGGTTGTGGTCCTCGAGCTTGGCCCACAGCCGTACATCAGCTGACGGCGACAGCCTCGGCAGTCCGACGAGCGGCGTGTGCCCGACGGAGTCGACAAGGGAGTCAAAGCGCACAGTTCTAACTCCCAGCGACAGCTACATGCGCGCTGGCTCCGCCGGCTCGTACCTCGCCTGCTCCACCAGCGACTGCCGGCAGCACCGTCACCGTGTCTCCATCTTTGACCGCAGTCTCGAGGCCGCCCATGAACCGGACGTCCTCGTCGTTCACGTAGACGTTCACGAACCGGCGCAGGCCTTTCTCGTCCACGATCCGGTCACGAAGGCCGGGGTGCCGGGAGTCGAGGTCGACGAGGACGTCGGCGAGGGTGCCGCCGGCACCGGCGACCGCCTTTTCTCCCCCGGTGTAGGTGCGCAGGATCGTCGGGATACGGACCTCGATGGCCATGCCGGAAATCTCCTAAAGATGGGCGTGCAGGTTGGCGTCGTTACTGCGTCTTATCTGGCTCCAACGCCGGGACCACCCTGACCTCTTCCTCGGTCACGACGGCGTCGACGATGCGGTACGAGCGGAACTCCACGGTATCGGGCTCCCGGGTCGACACGAGCACGTAGTGGGCGCCCGGCTCAGAGGCGTAGGCCACATCGGTCCGCGATGGGTAGGCCTGCGTCGAGGTGTGGGAGTGGTAGACGACCACCGGCTCTTCGTCGCGATCGTCCATCTCGCGATAGAGCCGAAGCAGGTCGAGGGAGTCGAACTCGTAGAAAGTTGGCGACCGGGCGGCGTTCACCATCGCAATGAACCGCTCAGGCCGGTCGCTGCCGACAGGCCCGGCGACGACTCCGCAGGCTTCGTCCGGATGGTCACGGCGGGCATGAGCGACGATCTCGTCGACGATGTCCGAGCTGATCACAAGCATGAAAGCAGGCTAGCGGGCACGCTCTGCGCAAGTCAGTTGAGGAGATTCAGCAGGTCACAGCGCACTCAGCAGATCGCTGAGCAGGTACCCGACCCACTCGAAGAGCAGGAATGGCCCGGTCCGCGGATCATCGGCATCGATCACCGCGAGGCCGTCGTGGTCACTCGCGTTCTGGATGCCGAGCCGGACGGCGAGCACCAGCCGCACCCTGTTCAGCACCCGCAACCACGCCTGCGCCAGGTCGTCGTCGAGGCTCGCATGCCCGTTCTCACCGATCACGAGCAAGGATTCGCGGACGGCGAGAAGGTCGGCGTGCATCCCGTCGCGCAGCGTCGCGTCGGTATAGCGGCGGAATTCCTCGGTCGCCTCGGCGTCGTCGGGGTACGCGTCGGGCAACAGCCGCCGCAGCGCGGGGTCGGACGGAGCGGTGACCGGGTCGCTCGACCAACTCAAACCGGCAATAACGGCGGCATCGCCAGTCGCGTCGGCAGCGGCCTCCGTAGGCTGCTCAGCACCGCCGAGCAGCCCGTCGAGTTCGCCGAGCAGATGAGAAATCACCAGCACCTCGTCGTCCCGCAATTGCATGCGCGGACCGCGAGCACGACGGCTGACCTTAGCCAACGAGAGCCACCGCTCAGTCGTCCTTTTGCAGGGTGGCCCAAAGGCCGTGGGCGTGCAGGCGCTGGACGTCGTTCTCCATCTGCTCCCGGGTGCCCGACGAGACGGCGGCCCGGCCCTCGTGATGCACCTGGAGCATCAGCTTTTCGGCCTTGGGCTTTGGATATCCGAAAAGCTTCTGGAAAACGTGTGTGACGTATTCCATCAGGTTCACCGGATCGTCCCAGACGATTGTCACCCAAGGGTGGTCAGGCCGCACGTCGGCCACGGGGCGCTCCACCTCAGCGGGCGCGGTACTCATGACCCTCATCGTAGGGTTGAATGCCCGCACTCGATCAGGACCAGGAGGATGCTAGCCCGATGACCGCAGCCGCGCCCGCACTCCAGGCGCTCGATGGAGTGCTCGCCAAGGCGCGCTCAGAGAACTTTCCGGTGGCTTTGTGGTTCCTGCCCAAGCAGCTGCGGGCTGACCTGCTCGCGATTTACGGCTATGCCCGATTCGTCGACGACATCGGCGACGAGACCAGCGTCGAGAGCAGCGTGCGGCTCGCGATGCTCGACCTCGTCGATGCTGACGTCACAACCCTGTTTGCCGGTCGCGACGCCTCGTTGCCGGCAGTCGCCGCCCTGACCACAGGGGTGCGGGCCGGCCGGGTGCCCGAGACGCCGCTGCGCCGCCTCGTCGAGGCCAACCGGCTCGACCAGCGTGCCGACCGCTACGAGACGTTCGACGACCTACGGCACTACTGCACGTTGTCGGCCGACCCGGTCGGGCACCTGGTGCTCGCGGCTCTTCGACTCGCTACTCCCGATCGGGTCGAACTCTCCGACAAGGTCTGCACGGCGTTGCAGCTGGCAGAGCACTGGCAGGACGTCGCGGAAGATCTCGGTCGCGGGCGCGTCTACCTCCCCCAGGAGGATCTTCGCCGGTTCGGCGTCAGCGACGACGACCTGCGCGCGGCGCACGCCAGCCCAGCAGTGAAGACGTTGATGGCGTTCGAGGTGGCCCGCGCCCGCGACCTGCTCGCGCAGGGTGCGCCACTCGTTGGGCTCATTCCAGGCCGAGGAAGGCTCGCGATTGCGGGCTTCGTCGCCGGCGGACGCGCCGCGCTGCACGCGATTGCGGCTGCCGACTTCGATGTGCTTTCGGGCACACCGAAGCCCACCAAGCAGCGAACGCTGCGCGAAGCGGTCGGCGTTTTGACGAGTCGAGCGGACCCCGATGACTGACGACCAGCACGCGAACGTGGCACCGCCGAACGCGGTAGAGATCGCTGCTGCGTACGCGGAGTGCGAACGCATCATGAAGAGCGCCGCGAAGAACTTCTCCTATGGCATCAGGCTTTTGGCGCCCGCCAAACGAGGGGCGCTCGCGGCCGTGTACGCGTTCGCCCGCCGTATCGACGACATCGGCGACGGCAACTTGCCAGCGCCGGACAAGCTAAGGCTCCTCGACGACGCGCGTCGCGACATCAAAGCGATCGGCGGTGCGACGACCGACCCCGTCTTGCTGGCGCTTACCGATGGAGCGTCTCGGCTGCCCATTCCGGTGCCCGCGTTTCTCGAACTCGTCGACGGCTGCGAGCTCGACGTGCGGGGTACCAGCTACGAAACCTTCCCCGACCTTGTGCACTACTGCCGGTGCGTCGCGGGCTCGATCGGCCGCTTGTCGACCGGCGTCTTCGAAGCCTCCGACATGGTCGCGGCGAACCCACTCGCTGACGCACTGGGCGTCGGGCTCCAGCTGACCAACATCTTGCGCGACGTTCGCGAAGACCTGCGCAACGGTCGCATCTACCTGCCGCACGACGAACTCGAGGCGTCGGGTGTCGAGCTTCGGCTGGACGACGAGGGGTTTGTCGCCGATGACGGCGGCCGCACGACGACGCTGATCCGCGAACAGGCCGCGCGGGCGGAGAAGTGGTACGCGGAAGGCCTGCAACTACTGCCGTTGCTCGATTCGCGTAGCGCAGCGTGTTGCTCGGCGATGGCGGGGATCTATCACCGCCTTCTCAAGCGGATCGCGCGTGACCCGCAAGCCGTGCTGCGCGAGCGCATCTCGCTACCAGGGTGGGAAAAGGCGTACCTCGCGGCGCGCAGCCTGACGACGAGCCGGCGATGACTACCCGCACGAACCAACCCAGCGTCGTCGTCGTAGGCGGTGGCCTGGCGGGATTGTCCGCGGCGGTCACGGCTGCCGATGCGGGGTGGGCGGTCACGCTGCTCGAGTCGCGCGCACGGCTCGGCGGCGCGACGCACTCGTTCACCCGGGCGTTCGACGATGGTGAGATCGTCGTCGACAACGGCCAGCACGTGTTTTTGCGGTGTTGCACCGCTTATCGCGAATTCATTAGCCGGCTTGGTGTCGAGGACAAGACATACCTCCAGTCACGGCTCGACGTCCCGGTCATCGACCCCGCGACGGGACGGATCGCGCGACTGCGCCGCGACCGATTGCCTGCGCCGTTGCACTTGTCGCGCGCACTGCTGACGTACCGATTGTTGACCCCGTGGCAGCGAATCCGCGCGATCGTCGCGATGCTCAAGCTCGATCGCGTTGACCGCGACGCGCCATCGTCGGACACACAGACGTTCGGCAGCTGGCTGGCCGCGCACGGCCAGTCGAAGAAGGTGCTCGAGCGGCTCATCGACGTGTTTACGGTCGCGACCCTGAACGCGTCGTCGGCTCAGGTTTCGCTGACACTGGGCGCGATGGTTTTTCAGGACGGCCTGCTGCGCAAGGCCGACGCCTGCGACATCGGGGTATCGCGCGTTCCGCTCGGTGAACTGCACGGCGATGCCGCAGCCGCAGTGCTTGCCACCTACGACGCCGACATTCGATTGCGCACTCGCGTTCGCGCGGTCACCGCACTCGACGGCGATCGGTGGCGCGTCGACACCGATGACACAAGCATCGAAGCAGACGCCGTCGTACTGGCAGTCCCCCATGACGCCGCCGCCGACCTGCTCCCGGCGGGGTCGATCGCCGACCCCGCCGCGGTGCGTGGCCTCGACGTGTCTCCGATCCTGAACGTGCACGTCATCTTCGACCGCGTCGTCCTCACCGAACCGTTCATCGCGGCAGTCGACTCTCCCGTGCAGTTCGTCTTCGACCGCACGAAAGCGTCGGGGCTGCGAGGCGGGCAATACGTCGCAGTGTCCGTCTCTGCAGCAGACGCCTGGATCGACGAGCCGGTCGCGCAGCTGCGCGAGCAATTCATGCCGGAGTTGTTGCGGGTGCTGCCGGCCGCTCGCGACGCACTGGTACGAGACTTCTTCGTGACTCGTGAACGCGAGGCAACCTTTCGCCCTGTGCCCGGTAGCGCGGCCCGCCGCCTGCCGACGACAACGAACGCAGCCGGCCTGGTTGTTGCCGGTGCCTGGACCGCGACCGGTTGGCCCGCGACGATGGAAAGTGCGGTGCGCAGTGGCGTGGCGGCCGCACACGCACTGCAGGAATGGCGCGGCGCAACTGTCCCCGCCGAGCCGGCCGTGCACGAGGCGTCGGCGTGACCTCGATGTCGGTCACCGCCGCGGCTGACGCCGACTCGCCTGCGCTGACGGCGCTAGCCGCTGCGCGCGAGCTGCTCGACAAGCCGATGCGTGAAGCGGTGCGCAGGCTCGAGCCATCGGTCCGAAACGTCGCCGCTTACCACCTCGGCTGGGTCGATGCCGACGGCAGCGCCGGTGACGCCCACCGGGGCAAGGCGGTCCGCGGCACCCTCGCGGTGCTATCGGCAGAAGCCGCGGGCGGCCCCGCGTCCGACGGCATTCCCGGGGCACTCGCGGTGGAGTTCGTGCACAACTTCTCGTTGTTGCACGACGACGTCATGGATGGCGATAGCGAGCGACGGCACCGCTCGACCGCGTGGACCGTCTTCGGCAGTTCGGCCGCGATCCTGGCCGGTGACGCCCTGCTGGCGCTCGCGTTCGAGGCACTTCTCGGTGTCGACCCGGTACGCGCCCAAGCCGCGCAACGGTCTCTTGCGGCGGCGACTCAGCAGCTCATCGTCGGCCAAGTCGGCGATTTGGAGTTCGAACGGCGCCTCGACGTGACTCTCGACGAGTGCCTCGCGATGGCGGCCGGAAAGACCGCCTCGCTGCTGGCGTGTTCGGCGTCGATCGGAGCCCACCTTGCAGGGGCACCGCCCGATGCCGTGCGAGCCCTCGAGGTGTTCGGCTACGAACTCGGACTCGCGTTTCAACTCGTCGACGACCTGCTCGGCATCTGGGGTGCATCCACCAGCACCGGAAAGCCGGTCGGCGCCGACCTGCGGGCCCGCAAGAACAGCCTGCCGGTCGTCGCGGCGATGAGTTCCGGGACGGCGGCGGGTGAGGAATTGCGTAGCCTCTACGGATCCGGGGCACTGAACCCGGAGGCTGACGACGATGCGGTGGCACGGGCGACAGCTCTCGTCGATGAAGCGGGAGGCAGGGCCTGGGCCGTCGACGAATCGCAGCGCCGGCTCGAGCGCGCCTGCAAGGCGCTGACCGGAGCACCCCTCCACACCCGCACGACGCAATTGCTGATCCAGATCGCGCAGTATGTGACCGCCCGAGACCACTAGCTGACGGAGGCCGAGCCGCGCATGTCGACAGGACCGCTCATCACGCCGACGGCCGGGGTCTCCGCTTCGGCTGAGGCCGCAATCGCAGCGACCAAAGCATCAGGGCCGCCGCCCGCACAGACAGTGCTGCCGCGCTGGCTGGTCACCGCCGGCGCGTGGTCATGGCGACTGATCGCGCTCGGCATCGTCGGCTACTTCTTGTTGAAGTTCATCCTGCGAATTCAGGTGGTAGTCCTCCCCATCCTCGCGGCTCTCGTGTTCACGGCGCTGCTGCGACCGCTCATGATGTTCTTCCAGCGCCACGGCCTGTCGCGCCTTCTCTCGACGTGGGTGGCCTTCCTGATCGCACTTCTGGTCATCCTCGGCATCGGCACGCTCGTCGTCTATCGGGCGACCGTCGAGTGGCACACGCTGGTGAAGGACCTGTCGGCGACCAGCGAGAAGGTTCGGCATTGGCTGTCGACGGGGCCATTGCACCTGAAGAACCAGAGTCTCGCCGATCTTCAGCAGAAGGCCGTCGCCCAGCTCAATCAGCATCGCGGCGCGATCGTCAACACCGTGGTGAGCGGCGCGGGCGTGGCTGCGGAGTTTGCCGCCGGCCTCGTCTTGACGGCGTTCATTACCTTCTTCTTCCTCTACGACGGCGAGGGGATTTGGCGCTTCGTGGCCGCGCCCTTCCGCTCCCGCACTGCCGAGCGGGTCGACCGGGCCGCGCTCGCCGCATGGACCACGTTGTCGGGCTACATCAGAGGCAGCGTGATCATCGCGACATTCCACGGACTGATCATGGGCATCACGTTGTCGATACTCGGCGTCCCGCTCGTCGCGCCGCTGACGTTGGTGGTGTTCATCACGAGCTTCGTGCCACTCATCGGAGTTCTCGTCGGTGGCGGCTTAGCAGTGTTCGTGACGATGGGCACGCAGGGAGTCACCCCTGGTCTGATCCTGCTGGGCGTCCTGGTTGTGGAACATCAACTCGAAGGGCATTTTCTCCAACCCATCATCATGGGTCGCTCAGTCTCGTTGCACCCGCTCGCGATCGCCCTCACCCTTACCGTCGGATCGATCCTCGAGGGCGTTGTCGGGGCGATCGTCGCCGTGCCTTTGGCGGCGATGTTGCATGCTGCGTGGCCGCACCTGCGGGAGTCCGAGCTCATGGTGGCCCCCGACGAACCGCCGCCGCCAGGCCACGTGCTGATCGATTAGCCGGGGTAGGCCAGTTCGAACCAGACGGTTTTTCCGTCGCCGGACGGCGATACACCCCATCGGCTGGCCAGGTCGTCCATCATCAGCAGCCCTCTGCCGGTGCCGGCCAATCCGATCGGACGCCGAGGGGTTGGGAACGTCGGATTGCCATCGCTCACTTCGGCCCGCAACATGTGGTCGTCGGTCACGAGCCTGACCTCGACATCGGTACGGGCATGCACGATGGCGTTCGTCACGAGTTCGCTGACCAGCAGACTCGCCGCGTCGAGGAAATCGGATCGTTCAGCCGGCACCTCCGCGTGGGCCGTCAACTCCCCCCGGACCAGCCGCCGTGCCGCAGCAACGCTGGAAGCATCGCACGGGAGCACGGTCCTGACTTCCATGCTCAAAGGATACGAGTACGCCGGGTCGGGGCACCGGGCGCTAGCCCGCGCCTCGCCGACCGGTCTGACAACCTTTGCCGGTCTGCCAACGTTTTCCGGATCGGCCGGGTAAGGTCGGCCGGGTTCGCATCGATAGGAAGCAGGCAGCCCAGTGCCGCAAGTTCGCGCTCGACAGCGGCACCAGGTCGCCGCAACCGCGCTCGTGGTGAGCGCAGGTTTGCTGTTGGCCGCATGCACCCAAGCCTCTGCGCGATCCGACAAGACGGGCGCATCGTCGGCTGCGCCCGTTTCGCCGGCCGCCTCGGTGGCGGCGGCATCCTCCGCGCAAGCACTCGCCTCGTCAGCCTCTGCGGCGGCACTGGCCGCTGGCGTATCAGGCGCGACCGGAGCCAGCCCTGGCGTAGGCTCCGCTCCCCCTCCCGTGCTCAGCGGGATTGATCCACTGACCGGCCTACCACCGACCAGTCCTGCCGCCGAAAAGCGGCCCGCACTCGCCGTCAAGGTCGACAACGTCCAAGGTGCGTGGCCACAAGCGGGACTAAATCAAGCCGACATCGTCTACGACCTGCCTGTTGAGGGAGGGCTGACCCGGTTGCTCGCGATCTTCCACTCGGCGGACGTCCCGGTCATCGGCCCCATTCGATCTGCGCGGCCGGTCGACGCCGACATCCTGCACTTGCTCGGACACTCCTACTTCGCGTTCTCGGGCGGCACGTCGTCAGACCTCAGTCCGATCAACGATCACTCCAACGCGACGCCGATGTGGTGGGACGTCACGCCATCGCTGTTCGTCATTCGCCATGACCACGCCGTCCCGCATCAGGTATTTGGGACCACCGCGATGCTGTACGCGGGTGGCGAGGCACGCTCGCCGTCGACGACCCCGCCACCGCCGATGTTCAGCTACCAGGTCGCCGTCCCGACGAACGCCGTGCCAGCGAGCACGGTAACCGCACAGTACAGCGCGGCGACCGCTGCCTGGACCTGGAACGGCACCCAGTACCTGCGTAACCAGAGTGGCCACGCAGACCTGTTGATCGACGGCAGTCAAGTGACGGCAACCAACGTGGTGGTCATGTCGGTCAGTGTGAGGAACACCAGCGCGCACGATTCACACGGCACGGTTGTGCCGCTACCGGTGGTGATCGGATCCGGGCAGGTGTGGGTGTTCCGCAACGGCGTCGTCATTCACGGTACCTGGAGCCGACCGAACGAGAACTCGCCATTGAAGTTGCAGACAACCGCGGGCCAGGTCATCCCGTTGATGCCCGGCCGCACATGGGTCGAGGTACTGCCGAACTCAAGCCTGCCACGAATCAACTGAGTTCCTACGTCACCTAGTCGGCTGAGTTCCTACGTCACTCGCGATCGCTGAGGCGCGAACTCGCGATACCGGCCCGACGTCGTGAGATCACGTAACCGGCGCATGGCCTCATGCACGTCAGCGAAGCTCGTGGTGAGTGCCGAAAGCCCGCAGCGGATCAGATCCGGCTCGCGGTAGTCAGGCACCACGTGATCGTCGATAAGGGCACGGCACAGCTGATAGGCCGCGGGATGACGTAACGAAACATGTGATCCGCGCACGCGTGCGTCGCGCGGGCTGGCAAGGTCAAAGCCGAGCGGCGCGAGCCACGCATCGCAAAGCTCGATCAGGTACGACGTGAGCGCGATGCCCTTCGCGCGCAAGGCGTCGATGCCGGCCGCCGCGAGCAACGTCACACCGGCCTCGACAGATGTGAGTCCGATGATGTTGGGCGTGCCGGTCGCGAACCGATCTATCGTCGGTA
>DASRZB010000467.1:0-3220 GCA_035653855.1 Acidothermaceae bacterium
GGGTTTTGCACCAATCAACATGACCCCCCAAGGCTTTCGCGGCGCGGCCTTCCTTCAGGCCCCGGGCTCCACGAACGATCACGACCTCGGACTGTTCGAGATCGGCGCGGCGGCCGGCCCTTCAGGAGCGGGCCGAACCACCGTCGGTCTTTACCACCTGGCCTGGGAAGTCGACACACTGCAAGAACTCGAGCGAGTGGCCCAGGCGCTGTCGGCGGCCGACGCATTGGTCGGCAGTTCCGATCACGGCAGCACGAAGAGTCTGTACGGCAAGGATCCCAACGGCCTGGAGTTCGAGATCGTCTGGCTGATTCCGGCCGACCTCCTCGACGACGATGCACTTGAGTCGCGCAGGCGCATCGGGCACCTCGATCTCGAGAAGGAAAAGGCGCGGTACGGCGCGACGACACAAGGCGGCATCGGGATCTCGCGGGTCGCCGTCAGCTAACTGCGGCTCGACCGGCACTATGTGCCCATGACGAATGAACCCCTGCGGGCTGCGGTTGTCGGCTACGGGCTGGCCGGTTCGGTTTTCCATGCGCCGCTGATCGCCGCGACGCCTGGCATGCAGGTCTCGGCTGTGGTCACTGGCAACGCCGAACGCGCCGAGAGCGCCCGTAAGGCCTACGAAGGCGTCCAGGTGTTCGCCGACGTCGACAGCCTCATGGCGAAAGCCGACGACATCGATCTCGTGGTCGTGGCGACTCCGAACCGCATGCATGCACCAATCGCGCTCGCCGCGATCGACGCCGGCGTAGCGGTCGTCATCGACAAGCCATTTGCCGTGAGTGTCGCTGAAGGCGAGTCGCTGATCGACGCGGCGGCAGCCCACGGCGTCCCGCTCAGTGTTTATCAAAACCGTCGATGGGACGGCGATTTCCTGACGTTGCGCCGGCTGCTTGACGAGGGCGCTCTGGGTGAGGTCACCAGATACGAGTCGAGGTTCGAGCGGTGGCGCCCGGTCGCGGGTACAGGTTGGCGCGAGAGCGGTTCGCCGTCGGACGCCGGGGGGCTGCTGTTCGATCTCGGCCCGCACCTCATCGACCAGGCGCTCGTGCTGTTCGGCCCCGTCCTGCGGGTCTACGCCGAGGTCGACCGGCGCCGCGCCGGGGTACAGGCCGATGACGACGTGTTCGTCGCGTTGACGCATGCGTCCGGTGTGCGTAGCCAGTTGTGGTGCAGCGCGATTGCCTCCGACCTCGGGCCACGCATGCGGGTGCTCGGCACCCGGTCCGCGTACGTCAAATACGGCCTCGACGTGCAAGAGGATGCCCTGCGGCGCGGCGGCCGCCCCGACCGCGACGAGGCGTGGGGAACCGAAAGCGAAGCCAGCTACGGAAGCCTCGGAGTCGTCGGCGAGGCGACCCCGATCGCCACCGAACCCGGCGCCTACCAGCGCTACTACGAAGGCATTGGCGCTGCCTTGCGTGGCGAGGGCGACCTGCCGGTTGACCCGCGGGACTCCCTCGAGGCCTTAAGGATCATCGAGGCGGCGCGGCGATCCCAGGAAGAAGGCCAGGTCGTCGGCCTGCGCTGATCTTGCTCCACCGGGGACTCACAGGGTTCCTTCAGCTTTCTCACAGGCTTGGTGCAGGCTGTGGGGAGAGGGTGCTGATACCTGGCGTGCTTGCTGCAACTGACGTGCTGGCCGATTTCGAAGGGTTGACCTGTGCCTACGAACGCTGTCCCGGCACCGCACCGGGTGCTCGTCGTTGACGACGAGCCGAGCATTTCTGACCTGGTCGCCACTGCCCTGCGGTTTGAAGGCTTCGACGTCAGCACGGCAAGTACCGGCAACGGCGCTCTCGAAGCGGTCGAGATGTCGCGCCCCGACCTCGTGGTTCTCGACGTCATGCTGCCGGACTTCGACGGTTTCGAAGTGGCCCGTCGGCTGGCCGCGAAGGGCAAGAGCGTACCGGTGCTGTTCTTGACCGCACGCGATGCAACCGATGACAAGGTGCTCGGTCTAAACGTCGGCGGCGACGACTACGTGACCAAACCCTTCTCGCTCGCCGAGCTCGTAGCCCGCGTGCATGCAGTCTTGCGCCGCAGTCACGGCAACGGGCACGGTACCCGCATCTCGTTCAGTGATCTGGAGATGGACGACGACACCCGCGAGGTGTTTCGCGGGGGCCGGCTGATCGAACTCACCGCGACCGAATACCGGCTGTTGCATTACTTGCTGGTGAACGCTCGCAAGGTGCTCAGTCGCGCGCAGTTGCTCGACCACGTATGGGACTACGACTTCGGCGGCGATTCGGGCGTGCTTGAGACGTACATCAGTTATTTGCGCAAGAAGGTCGACGTCGATGGGCCACCGCTCATTCACACCGTGCGCGGGGTTGGCTACACGATCCGACTGTCCAACCGGCCGCCCGACGCACGCTCGGCCGACTCGGGTGCGCGATCTGCAGAGGCAAGCGCGGACGCGAGCTAGTCACTGCAGCGCTGGTTATTCCGGCGCTAGGTAGCGCTCCAGCCAGTCGATGGTTCGCACCCACGCGTCTGTCGCGGACGCCTCGTGATAGTTCGCTGGTCGTGCGTCGCAGTGAAAGCCATGACCGCCCTGGGCGTAACGGACGATGGCCGTCGGCACGTGAGCCGTCGCGGCCGCGCTGCGCAAGTCCTCGACCTGGCCGACCGGGATACCGGGATCGAGGTCGCCGTACAGCCCGAGCCAGGGCGCCCTCAGGAGGGGCGCGAGCTCGACCAGCGGCCGAAACCCGAAGCGGCCCTTGTGCACGCCGCTGCCGTAGAACGTAACCGCGGCACCGTAGGCATCTTGCGCTGCGACGGCGCAGGTGATTGAACCACCCATGCAGAAGCCGACGATGCCCGTCAGCGACAACGGCAGTCCCTGGCTCGCAAGGTGTTCGCGTACCGCGATCAAGTCGGCGCGAATGCCGTCGGCGGTCAGGTTCGCCATGTGGGGAAGTGCAAGCTCGATGTCGTATGGCAGGGCGTTCACGCCGTCTCGATGAAACAGATGTGGCGCAACGGCGCGGTACCCGATTGCCGCGAACCGCTCACACACGTCGACGATGTGGTCGTTCACGCCGAAGGCTTCCTGCAGCACGATGACGGCGCCGCGCACCGGCCCGGCTGGAATCACCTCGTCGGCGGGAACCGGCCCAGCCGACCCCTGCAGCTGTAGGCGGTGGTGATCCATGGCCGCACCCTAGTGCTAGCCCTCGCCTAGGCTCGCAGCCAGGTTGGCGAG
>DASRZB010000468.1:0-5610 GCA_035653855.1 Acidothermaceae bacterium
CAGCGGTGACCAACCTAAGCAACGGCATCAGCTACACGTTCACCGTCACCGCCACGAACAGCGTGGGCACCGGGGCGGCATCGGATCCTTCAGCATCTGTCACGCCGAACCCGACGGTCCCCGATGCGCCGGTCGAAGGCGCCGTGATCGTCACCGTCGCGGTTTGCCGACCGTCGCCGAGCATCGAGAGCTCGCCGAAAAAGTCGCCTGCGCCCAACGTACGCACGACCTTGCCGCCGACGATCACGTCCGCCGTCCCGTCATGCAACACGAAGAAGGCGTAACCCGAGGCACCCTCGTGCGTCAGCTTGTAACCGGGGTCGAACTCGCCGACGTCCAGCCAAGTCGCGACGACGCGTTGGTCGGAATCATCGAGACCCGCGAACAGCGCGATGCGCGAGAGTTCGCTCGGGTTGACGGCTGACATCTGCACCTCCGTGAGACGCTCGTCGGACGCAGGAAACAGTAATGGACGACGTTCAACTGCAGGTCGCCTCGGACCGGTCGTTCACCCAGCAGTCACCATCCGTTCACCGTGTCCCCTCACTGACGGGTTACCGTCCCGTTCGTGGTCGGGGGCGCAGTTCGAGTGCAGGCTCGCCTGAGGATCCAACACCTTGGGCTCCTGCAAGCGACGTCGCGGCCGGTACTGGAACGGCTCGCGGCCGACATATCCGAGCTCGGTATTTCAGCCGGTACGACGGTCATCCGCGAGCACGATGTCGCCGACGCCTTCTATGTGGTGCGGGCAGGCGAACTCGAGGTGTTTGTTGGTGATCGGCACGTCAACGACCTGCACCCTGGTGACTGGTTCGGGGAAATCGGACTCCTTGAAGGCGTCCCGCGGGCGGCGACCGTAAGAACCGTCGTGCCGAGCGTCATCTACCGAATCGGTGGCGAAGCGTTCCTTGAAGCGTTCGCCCAGCTGCTGCGTCAGCCCAGGACTGATCCGACCGCCAGACACGCGAGCTCCGGACATGCGACCATGAAGACCCGCCATCCTGAGGACCCGGCCTTGGCCATCGGCAACGCTGACCGCCCGGCGAACCACTCGACCGACCTCGAGCCGTTCGTGTCCGAACTCGCGCGCGCGTGGCTGCAAAAGACGCCCGATCTGCGCGCGCGACAGTTGGTTGGCACGCTGGTTTTCGCTGACATCTCCGGCTTCACCCGGCTCACCGACCGCCTCGCCGCTAGGGGCCGCTTCGGTGCGGAGGAGATGTCCGACCACCTCGACGTCGTGCTCAGTGCGCTGCTGACCGCCGCATATGACCACGGTGGCTGGCTGGTCAAGTGGGGCGGCGACGCGTTGCTGCTCATGTTCGATACTGCCGACCACGCGCTGCGCGCGTGCGACGCGGCTGCGGCGATGCAGTCGACGATGCGACGCGTCGGCACGCTGGAGACGTCAGTCGGCCGGGTGCGCTTAAGGATGTCGATCGGGATTCACACCGGCATGTTCGCGTTCCATTTCCTGGGCCAACGTCATCGTGAACTGCTCATCACGGGTGACGGGGCCACAGTGACCGCAGCCCTCGAGGCAGCCGCTGAGGCCGGCGACATTCTGGTGAGCCCGACGACGGCAGAACTCCTGCCGCCGCTTTGCCGTGGCGACGTCAAAGGGCCGGGGATCCAGCTTGCCCACGCGCCACGATGCGACGTGGTCGATGACCTCGAACCTTCACCGTCCGTCGAGGTCACCGGGCTGATCCCGGAGTTGGTTCTCGACCATCTCGTCAGTGGCGGCGGTATCGGCGAGCACCGCCAGGTGACCATCGCCTTCCTTGAGTTCTCCGGCATATCGAAACTGCGGGCGGACTCAGGCGATGACGCGGTCGACGACGCGTTGCAACACCTCGTCGAGGTGGCGCAGGAGTCGTGCCATCGCAACATCGTGTCGTTCCACGAGACCGATATCTCCGCGGATGGCGGCAAGATCATGCTCGTGGCCGGCGCGCCAAGAGGGCTCGAGGATCCGGCGGAAGCGATGCTTTGCGCACTGAGACAGATCTTCGAGGATCCCGGTCCGTTGTCGGTTCGCGCGGGCGTGACGGCAGGGCGTGCTTTCACCGGCGCGGTCGGCCCGGCCCGCCGCCGCTCGTACTCGGTGAAGGGCGACGTCGTGAACCTCGCGGCGCGCATCATGGGCAAGACACCGATCGGCCACATCTGGGCGCTGCCCGTCGTCGCGGAGTCGTCACGCACGCAGTTTGACCTCGGCGAGGTGCCGAGCTTCTCCGTCAAGGGCAAGGCCGCCCCCGTTGTCGTGCGATCTGTGGGGCTGCCGCTTGCGCGCATCGACGTCCGCGGTGAGCTGCCGCTGATCGGCCGGGCCGACGAGATGAACGTCCTAGATGCGGCGTTGGTGCGGGCCCGCGAGGGCATCGGCGAGCGCATCGATCTCCTCGGTGCACCTGGCATCGGGAAGACCCGCCTGCTTGCTGAGCTTCAGCGCATGGCGTTCGACATGAGGGTCGTCGCTGCTGCGGCCGAGCCTTACCGCGCTTCGTCCCCGTACGCTCTCGCGGCGCCGCTGCTGCTTGACGCGATCGGCGCCGGCGACGTCGCCACCGCTGTGCTGCCCGACTGGCTTGAGCAATGGTGTTCGCAGCATGCGCCAAATCTCACGAACTTGCTGCCGCTGCTCGGGCCGATGCTCGGCAGCTCGATGCCCGACACTGCCCAAACCCGTGACCTGGCGCCAGAGTTTCGCGTCGACGGACTACACGCCCTCGTGCTCGAGATGTTGAAGGCGGCGATGCCCGGCCCGACGCTGCTCGTGGTCGACGACTTGCAGTTCGCGGACGAAGCATCCGAAGCGTTGCTGCGCCACATTGCATTGCAGGTGGCCAGCCAACCGTGGCTCATCGTGTTGGCGGGTCGAGGCGATGGCCCCCGACCCGACTCCGACGGCTCGGTCACGTTGGTCATCGAACCGCTCGGACCGGTCGACGCCGAGGTCTTCATCTACGCGGATACCGACGACGCGCCACTCGCCCCGCACATCGCCGGCGCTGTCGTGGCCCGGGGCGGTGGCAACCCGTTGTTCCTCCGGCACCTCGCCGCGACGGCACGGACGGCCCGCGGCACGCTCGACCTTCCCGACACGGTCGAGACGGTGGTCGCCGCGCGCATCGATCGGCTCGCTCCTGCGGCCAGGGAGGTCCTGCGCGCCGCTGCGGTCGTCGGCATGTCGGTTGACCCCGACGTCCTCGGTGAGTTGCTCGATGAGGATGCTGCGCGCGCGCTCGAGTACCTCGGTGAGTTTCTTTCATCGGACGGCGGGGAGCTGCGGTTTCGGCAGGCGGTGATCCGAGACACGGCGTATGAAGGACTCGCGTTTCGGCGGCGGGCCGCCCTGCACGGTCGTCTGGCGCAGTTGCTGACGGATCGCCACCGAGACGATCCAGAGTCGATCGACGCGATTTTGTCGCTGCACTACTTCGAAGCAGGCAACCACGAGGACGCGCTGCGCACCAGCCGAGCGGCGGCTGATCGAGCTGCCGACGCCCATGCGAATACCGAAGCTACTGTGCTGTACCGCAGGGCCATCAGTGCTGCCGACCGGCTGCCCGCAGTCGGTGTCGCGGTTCGTGCGGACCTCTTCGAACGGTTGGGCGATGTTCAAGTGCGCCTCGGCGAGTACGACCGTGGCGACCTCTCATATTCGACCGCAGCACGGTTGCTACGCACGAACCCACTTGTCGTCGCCAGGATCGGGCTGAAGCGAGCTCGCAGTGCCGCGCGTACCGGCGCGTACGGTGTATCGCTGCGTCGGCTGCGGCGGGTGGCAGAAGCGTTGGACGGCGTCACCGGGTTGGCCGCGGAAGACCTGCGGGTCGAGATGCAGATGAGCACCGCGTTCACCCAGTTCCAGCAAGGGCGACTCTCTGCGGCCCGGGTTGGCTGCCAGTACGTCATCGAGCATGGCCACGCCCGACGCACACCCGCCGTCGTAGCCGACGCGCTGGCGATTCTCGACGTTGTTGATGTGAACCTGGGGCATCCGGTAGACGGACGCAGAGCACGCAGAGCGCTTCGGCTGCACGAGCGTCGCGGTGACTTGGCAGGGCAGGCTCGAGTGCTCACACAGATCGGCTATCGGGCGTACTTCGACGGCCGTTGGGACGACGCGGTGACCTTCTACACCCAAGCCAGGGAGCTCGTTCAGCGGTTGGGCGACGTATCGAACGTTGCGGTCGCGAACGGCAACATCGCGGAGATCCTTCTCGATCAAGGCCGCGTCGCGGAAGCTGAAGTGGCGCTGCGCGAAGCGATTCGCGTATGGCGATCGTCGGGTTCGGAAAACGACGTCGCATTCGGTCGCACGCTGCTCGGGCGGGTGCTGGCTCGGCAAGGGCGTTACGACGAGGCTGACGTCATGCTGCAGCACGCCCGCGATCGTTTTGTCGAGCAGGGCGCGAAGCTCGACGTCGTCGACGCGGACGTGTTCCAGGCCGAATGCCTTCTGTTGCGCGGCGCTCACGCCGCGGCGCTGGATCTGGCCGAGGCGTCATTGCTTGCCGCCGGCCGACTGTCAGAACAGCCGGCGCAGGCACCGCTGCTGTACAGGGTGATAGGTGCGTGTCACGACGCACTCGGCAACGAGGCGAACGCCGAACTCGCCTACGAGCGCGCACTGGCGGTGGCCCGCCAGCGTGGTGCGGCGCACGAGGTCGCGTTCACCGTCGCTGCCATCGCGCAGCGGCGGCGCAGGGCTGGACAGCCCTTCGACGAAGCGCTACTAGCCGAGGTGCGCCCGCTTCAACGCCGGCTCGGTCTGTTGCTCGACCTCACTGACATTGAAGCAACTCCCGAGCCGTCGACTGACACATCGACCATGTCCGCCGATCGGCCGAGCTTCGCCGCGGTGCCCGTTAGCGCATAACGCGCGGGTCGGCCGTACCGCTGAGAATGACCACTGTCTCGGTCCCCCTCGTGAACCTGATCGACTTCACGCACGGACCGGTGAAGTTCTTGAAGCAGATCGGAAGCAGTCCCTCGTACTCATGATTCACCGTGCTGAAGTACGTGGTCTTGTGCAAGAAGATGTCGAGGAACGGCGTCGGTTGGCCGTAGCAGAACACCAGCGATCCTTGCTTGATCGGAATCGTGAGGGTGATGGTCTTCATCCGGTTGCCGCTGAAGGTCAAGATGCCCGCTGTCGCACCAGTGCACGGGTGAATGGGTGCGACGTTGCCGCCGAAGGTCGCCGTCACGATCGAGTTGCCCGACCCCGCGCCGGCTTGGATCGAAGCGGCGATGCCCGTCGACGGGCTCGTCGTCGTGACGGTGCATGTCGTGCCCGACGGGCAACTTGTCGCGGCACTCGCGACATTGAACGAGTTACTCGTCGCTGCGGTCAGACCGGTAGCCGAAGCCCCGAGGGTGTAGTTGAACCCCACCGCGTTCACGATGATCGGCGAGAAGTCCGCGACCCCGTTCACGGCAGCAACTGTGATGGACGGCACCGGGCTACCGCCGACCACGAACTTCGCCGAACTCGGGTTGTTTGCGAACGCCAACGTGACGTTGCCCGTGTAGGTGGTGTCGACCGCACCGCCTGGGGTGACGTCGGCGGCGACTCGAATGTGAGTTGTCGACGAGTCG
>DASRZB010000469.1:0-4812 GCA_035653855.1 Acidothermaceae bacterium
ACTGGAGAGGCACCCTGACACCGACCAGTTCATTCGGCTCGACCGCGGCCGCGGTCGAGCCCAGATGGGCCCCAGCAAGGACGAACTGACCTTCGACCAAGAGGTAACCGACGGCTGGTGCGTCATCGTCCCGGCGGGCACTTGGCACAACGTCACCAACATCGGCGACGAGCCGATGCAGGTCTACACCGTCTACGCGCCGCAGCACCACCAGCCGGGCAAGGTCCAGCAGACCAAGGCGACCGCCGACGCTGACACCGACGACGAACCGGCCGACTGGTCCGTTCAACCAGACCGGGTCGCAGACCAGCACGCCTGAGTTGAGCCGCCTGACGAAAACGGTTCTGAGGGGCCGGGCGCAGTAGTGCGCCCGGCCTACCCAGCCCCTGCGCGTCACATCAACGCGACGTGTGCCAACGACTAATAGTGAGTGGCCATAGCGGCGAGAGCGCCGACCTGTGGTGGAAGCTGGTCGGCGCGTATACCGGCGAGGTCATCCTCGCCACCTACCCCTTCCGACGGTGCCCGGCCAGCCAAACTTGTGCGGCCAAAATCCCACTTGTTGCCGCAGTGGCATCGGCCGGGGGCCGTGCCCGAGAAATCTTGCCGGACGACGTATCAGCGGGCCTTCTCGATGCTCTTTCTCGTGACGGCCGACCTGGGGGGCGACCGCCAGTCGGTGCGAACCGCAGCATGGGCGCGCTCGCTACGGGGGAGCGCACCGAGAACGCGGTGAGGGCGCCGGGTCCATGATCCCGGCGCCCGCACCGTCGTCCGCGTTCCGCCGTCCACCCACTCGCGTCCCCCACCGTCGTCCATTCGTCCCTTTCCCGCGACCGCTCATGGTCAGCGCGTGCAAGAACGCGCGCTCGACAACCCTCGAACAAGCCCGCCGGTGGGAATCAGCGCTGGCCGTACACGTTGTGGTAGCGGTCGTAGAGGCGGTCGACGTCGGCCGGGTCGATCGTGATGGGTTCGCCAAGGGCGCGAGCGAGGTGGATGGTTCGCGCGACGTCTTCACACATGACCGCCGCCTTGACGGCGGCCGTCGCGTCGGGGCCGATGGCGAACACGCCGTGGTTTTGCATCAGGATCGCGCGCGACCGGTGTTCGCGCAGCGTCTCGACAATGCCACGACCGATGTCATCGTTGCCGATCAGCGCGAAGGGTCCGACCGGGATCTCACCGCCGAACTCGTCGGCCATCGCGGTGAGCACGCACGGAATCGCCTCGCCCCTTGCCGCCCACGCCGTGGCGTAGGTCGAGTGGGTGTGGACGATGCCGCCGACCTCAGGCATTGCGCGATAGACATACGCGTGCGCCGCCGTGTCACTCGAGGGCGAGTGGGCACCGTCAACGACATGGGAGTCGAGGCCGCACACGATCATGCTCTCTGGCGTGAGCTCGTCGTAGCTCACACCGCTGGGCTTGATGACGAACAGATCTTCGCCTGGCACTCGAGCCGAGACGTTGCCAGCGGTCCAGGCCACGAGGCCCCAGCGCAATAGCTCCGCGTGTAGTTGCGCGACCGATGCACGGATCTTGGCGATCTGCGCCGACGCCGTTGTCACGAAGTGCTCGCTTCGATGCGCAGGTCGTGCAAGCGGTGCAGCACGTCGTTGATGCCGCGGCCGAAGTAGTCGTGCAGTGCTGAGTACTCCGCGTAGAGGCGGTTGTACATCTGGTGGTTGGCCGCGTTCGGCAGGTAGGCGTTGTGCAGCGCCCGGCCCATCGATGCCGACGCCGTCGTGACGTCGGCGTAAGCACCCGCGGCGACCGCGGCGTGGATGGCCGAACCAAGTGCGGGACCGTGTTCGGAATCGAGCACTGACATCGGCATGCCCGTCACGTCGGCGTATACCTGCATCACGAACGCGTTCTTGAGCAAGCCACCAGCCACCACGAACTCCACACAGGGGACACCAGCTTCGTCGAATGTCTCGATGATCTTGCGAGTGCCAAACGCGGTGGCTTCGACGAGCGCCCGGTAGACGTCCTCGGGTCGAGTCGACAGTGTCAGACCGACGATGACGCCAGAGAGCGAGTGATCGACGAGTACCGATCGATTGCCGCTCTCCCAGTCGAGTGCGACGAGACCATGCGCGCCCACCCGCTGCTGCGAGCAAAGAGAGCTGAGGTACTCGTGCGGGTCCATCCCGAGTGTTGCTGCTCGTGCGATGTAGTCGGCGGGCAGTGAGTTGTCGACGAACCAGGCGAAGATGTCACCGACCCCGCTCTGACCCGCCTCGTATCCCCATAGCCCTTGCACGATTCCGTTGTCGACAACGCCACACATCCCGGGTACCTCGGCGAGCCGGTCCGCGTTCATCACGTGACATGTCGACGTACCCATGACCGCGAGCAGCTGCCCAGGCAACGTCGCTTTGGCCGCGGGCGCGGTGACGTGGGCGTCGACGTTTCCGACGGCCACCGCGATGCCTTCGGGCAAGCCTGTCCAGCCCGCTGCCTCCGCCGTCAGACCACCCGCCCGACCGCCGAGGGGCGAAAGTGGAAACTCGAGCTTGTGTTGGGCGAAGTAAGCAAAGCCGGGATTCAACGCGGCGAGGAAATCACTGCTCGGCCAACCGCCGTCCTGATGGATGCCCTTGTACCCCGCTGTGCAAACGTTGCGTGTCTCGTTGCCGCACAGTTGCCAGATGATCCAGTCCGCTGCTTCGATGAAGCGTTCCGTTGCGGCATAGACCTCGGGGTCTTCTTCCAGCAACTGCAGGCCTTTGGCGAACTGCCACTCCGACGAGATGCGTCCGCCGTAGCGCGGCAACCACCTTTCACCGCGCGCAGCGGCGAGCGAGTTGATGCGCTCGGCATGCGACTGTGCCGCGTGGTGCTTCCATAGCTTCACGTACGCATGCGGTCGGTCGCGGTAACGAGCGTCGCGGCACAGCGGGGTGCCGTCGGCGAGCACCGGCAATACCGTGCACGCGGTGAAGTCCGTCGCAATGCCGATCACCTGCTCGGGCGCGACCCCGCTCGCCGACATCGCTTTCGGGACCGCGTCGCGTAGAACGTCGATGTAGTCCTGCGGATCCTGCAACGCCCAGTTGGGCGGCAGCGGGGCGCCGGTTGCCGCGAGTGTGCGGTCCATGACGCCGTGCGCGTAGGAGTGGACGGCGCTGCCCATTTCCCGGCCGTCGGAGACTCGCACCACCAGCGCGCGGCCAGACAGCGTTCCGAAGTCGACGCCCATCACGTACTGATCCCTGTTATCGCTCACATGGTTATTGTGCACGTCGCCGGAGGGCTCGTTGGACATCAGTGCGGCCGCGCTTTCGTGGGTGGTTTCTGCAGGTGGCGTTTGGGGCTCGCCGGGCCCGTGCTGTCACGAACGATGAGGGTAGCTTCGACGACGTGGCGCTCCGCGGCGCGTGCCCCGGATTCGATCTGGTCGACCAGTAACGCCAGGCTGCGGCGTCCGACCTCACCGAAGTCCTGCCGGATCGTGGTCAGTGGCGGGCTGAAGTAGGCCGCTTCCGGTACGTCGTCGAATCCCACGACGCTCACGTCACCCGGCACGTCGCGGCCACGCTCGTGGAACGCGCGCAGAACTCCGACCGCCATCGAGTCATTCGCAACGAAGACCGCTGTGACGTCGGGCATGCTGGCAAGAACGCGGCCCGTCTCGAACCCGGACCGTGCGCTCCAGTCGCCGCGCAACGGTGGGGGCACCTCGACTCCGGCGCGCTCCAGGGTGGCTCGCCAGCCGGTGGTGCGCTGTTGGGCTTCGAGCCAGTCGCTTGGTCCCGACACGTGCCACACCGTGGCATGGCCGAGCTCCAGCAGATGGTGGGTGGCCGCTTGGGCGCCGGCGTGCTGGTCGACCGTGACGACATCGATGTCGGCGGCTGCGTCGCCTTCGACTGCCACGACCGGCAACCCGGAGGGCAGGCTCGCGAGTGCCTGGGCCAACGAATCGAGCGGGGCGATGACCACGACTCCCTCGACCCCCTGGTCGACCAGCCGGCCGATGGCCTGGCGGACAGCGGGTCGATCGGTGGACCGCAGGCTCGCAACGGTCACGAAGTATTGCGACTCCAGTGCCGCTTGCTCGATGCCGTAGAGCGTGGACGCCGGGCCATACAACGTGCTGTTGAGGGTGACGACGCCCAGGGTCTGCGACTTCCCGGTGACCAGCGTGCGGGCGGCGCTGTTGCGGCGGTAGCCCAACTCCTCGATGGCGGCCAGTACTCGGGTGCGCGTCGTCGCAGTGACGCTAGGGTGTTTATTGATGACACGCGACACCGTCTGATGCGAGACTCCAGCTAACTGCGCGACGTCGGTCATCGCGGGCGCGCGCAGAGCGCCGCCTGAGGGTGTGCGACTTGGCGGCCCAGAGGGTGGGCTAGCCACGGACCATCACCGGGGCGGTATGAGCCTGAGTGAGCGTTAACATAGCCGTCTCAGTATGTCGACGAACGACACCCTGTCAATCCTGCGTCTCTCAACTGTTATCTCCCCGACCTGGTTGACCTCATTGACCGCCCCGAGGGTCACCGGGCAACCATTACCTGTTCTCGGCACGTCATAGGAGTACACCCGCGGCAGCCGACGCTGGGACTGGGCGTGGGGATTGCCACCGACGCCGTAATGCGGCTGAATACGACCCAGGCGCTGCGAGCCCGGCTGCCTGACGCCAGGCCCGCCGATTGCGTAATGGGCGGCAAATCGGACGACGAGAGGTTCGCCAGTGACGATCCGATGGCGTCTGTTCCTCGCCAGCGTCCTCATGCTGTTCCTCGAACTCTCACTCATCCGGTGGCTCGGCGCGAACGTCGTCCACCTGTCGTACTTCTC
>DASRZB010000470.1:0-3939 GCA_035653855.1 Acidothermaceae bacterium
CGAATATCGGTCGGATACTGCGGCCGGACGGTCCGCCGTTGAGTGCGAACTGGGAGCACATGCCGATCGGCTACCACGGTCGCGCGGGCACGGTCGTCGTTAGCGGAACACCAATCACACGACCCAGTGGACAAACGAGGAATGCCGACGGATCGATCGCGTTCGGCCCGTCGTCGCGGCTGGATTTTGAGGCAGAGGTGGGATTCGTCGTCGGCGTCGGCTCGTCGTTGGGCACCACCGTGGCGGTCAAAGACTTCCGCTCACACGTGTTTGGTACCTGCTTGCTCAACGACTGGTCTGCACGCGACATCCAAGCCTGGGAGTACGTGCCGCTCGGACCGTTTCTTGGCAAGTCGTTTGCGACGACCATCGCCGCATGGATCACACCACTCGATGCGCTCGACGCGGCGTGGGTGCATCCGACAGCACGCAACCACCCGCTTCAGTCGTACCTCGACGACGATGGGCGAAGCGACGCCCTCGATCTCCAGCTGACGGTAGAGATCAACGGAATGGTCGTGTCGTCACCGCCGTTCGCGTCGATGTATTGGACACCTGCGCAGATGCTCGCGCACATGACCGTCAACGGCGCGAGTCTGCGCACCGGCGACTTGTACGGCTCAGGCACGGTCAGCGGTGCGCAACCTGATCAGTGCGGCAGCCTGATGGAACTGAGCTGGAACGGAGACCGGCCCGTGATGACCTCCAACGGGCCGCGGGGCTTCCTGGAGAACGCCGACGTCGTCGTGATCCGTGCGACAGCTCCGGCACCTGCAGGACGAATCACGCTGGCCGAAGTCAACGGGCAGATCGTCGGAGCTGCTGCCATATCGCGGACGTTTACCGCCCTGTGAGGGCGGTAAACGTCACTTCTTTGCCCACGACCACGCATACTTACCGTCGTCGGAGGCCCTGCCGGCTTCGCCGAGCTCGAGTGGACGGAACGTGTCGACCATCACGGCCAACTCGTCGAGGAACTCCGTGCCGAGGGAGCCCTCGACGGCACCGGGTTGTGGGCCGTGCGAATGGCCGCCGGGATGCAATGAGATCGAGCCGCGCCCGATGCCCGATCCCTTGCGCGCCGAGTAGTCACCGTCGACGTAGAACATGACTTCATCAGAGTCGACGTTGTCGTGGTAATACGGGATCGGCACCGCGAGCGGGTGGTAGTCGGCCTTGCGCGGCACGAAGTTGCAGATCACAAAGTTGTTGCCCTGGAACACTTGGTGCACCGGCGGTGGTTGGTGCACGCGTCCCGTGATCGGTTCGAAATCCGCAACGTTGAATACGTAGGGGTACAGGCAGCCGTCCCAGCCCACGACATCGAAGGGGTGGTCGTCGGTCACGTAGATCGTGCCGCTCAAACCACCCGGGCCTGACCCTCGATGCTTGATGTAGATCTCTGCGCCGCCCTCGGCAAGCAGCGGCTCGGAAGGCGCCCGCAAGTCCCGCTCGCAGTACGGCGCGTGCT
The DNA here is from genome assembly GCA_035653855.1 of Acidothermaceae bacterium. Lineage (GTDB taxonomy): Bacteria > Actinomycetota > Actinomycetes > Acidothermales > Acidothermaceae > PALSA-607. Next base: position 1,472 of record DASRZB010000470.1, read on the forward strand.
CGAGTAGCTGGCCGAACCTCGAGAGGTACCGCAGCGGCGGCGTGATGTGCGAGTTTGCCTCGATCACATACGTGCGAAGCGGTTCGCCGCCGGTGGGCAACCAGCGGTGCGTCGTTGCCCGCGGCACGATGACGTAGTCGCCGCGGGCAACGTCGAGGGCTCCGAACACCGTCTCGACCGTCGCGGCGCCGTCCTCCACATAAACGCACTCGTCGCCGACGGCGTTGCGATACAACGGCGAGGGCTTTGACGAGACCGCATACGAGATGCGCACGTCCGCATTGCCCAGCACCAACCGACGTCCAGTCACTGCGTCCGTCGTGAGATGGTCGTCGCCGACGAACAGGTCGTGCAATCGCAGGTGCCGCGGAATCAGCGGGCTGTTCGGCACCGTCGACAGGTCGGGCACATCCCACTCCCGTGCGTCGGCGATCGCCGACGGGATGCCACGGTGGTAGAGCAGCGACGAGTCGGAGCTGAAACCTTCCTCTCCGACGAGTTCCTCGGAGTACAGGCGGCCGTCGGGCTGCCGGAACTGCGTGTGCCGCTTGTGCGGAACCTCGCCCACCTGCCGGTAGAACGCCATCTGTGCCCTCCGAAAGGATCAATAACAATTCAGAAGTTGCCGCGCTTCTCCTGCTCGCGCTCGATGGCCTCGAACAACGCCTTGAAGTTGCCCTTGCCGAACCCCAGCGAACCGTGCCGTTCGATCAGTTCAAAGAACACCGTCGGACGATCACCGATGGGCTTCGTGAAGATCTGCAAAAGGTAACCATCTTCGTCGCGGTCTACCAAGATGCCGCGCTTTTGGAGTTCCTTGATCGGCGCCCGAACGACACCGATGCGTGCGCGCAGGGCGGCGTCTTCGTAATAGGAATCCGGGGTATTCAGGAACGCGACACCCTCGGTGGTCAACGCGTCGACAGCGCCGATGATGTCGCCAGTCGCCAGGGCCACATGCTGTGCCCCTGGTCCGCGATAGAACTCGAGGTACTCATCGATCTGGGATTTCTTCTTGCCGAGTGCCGGTTCGTTGAGCGGGAACTTGACCCGGTGGTTGCCGTTGGCGACGACCTTGCTCATCAGGGCCGAGTAGTCGGTAGCGATGTCTGCACCGATGAACTCCGCCATGTTGGTAAAGCCCATCACGCGGTTGTAGAAGTCGACCCACTGATCCATGGCACCGAGTTCGACGTTGCCGACGACGTGATCAATGGCCTGGAAGATCCGCTTCGGCCGGCCCGGGCGCGGGAGAAATGCCGGCGTCCTAGCAACGTAGCCGGGCAGGTAGGGCCCGCTGTAGCGCGAACGGTCGATGAGCGTGTGGCGCGTGTCCCCGTAGGTCGCAATCGCCGCGAGCCGCACGGTGCCGTGCTCGTCGCTGATGTCGTGCGGCTGTTCGAGAACGGTCGCGCTCTGAGCAGTCGCATGGGCGATGCACTTATCGACGTCCGGCACGGCTAACGCGATATCGACGATGCCATCGCCGTGCTTGCGGTGGTGATCGGCCAACTCACTCGCGGGGTCGTAGGCACCCTTGATGACGAACCGAGCGCTACCCGACCTGAGCACGAAAGCATGGTGGTCACGGTTGCCGTTCTCCGGGCCTGAGTAGGCCACGACTTCCATGCCGTACGCCGACTCGAAGTAATGCGCCGTCTGTACCGCGTTGCCGACGATCCACACGAGAGCGTCCCAGCCCGAGACCGGGAAAGGGTCGCGCGATGCGTCGTACTCCACGAGGCCGACCAGTTGCTTGAGTTGGTCGAGGTCGAGGTGGGCCAATCGCTCTTCGTCGTTCAGCGTCTGATCGAGGCTCATGCCGACCGCCCTTCACTCGTTGGTGGCACTAGACACCTAGCCGACGCGCACCCGCAAGCGGCTCAGCAGATGCTAGGCATCGTGCATACTTTGGCCAAGCAGGACGCCGATTGGCTAGGCAATCTGCATAGCTGAATAGCTAGGCGCAACACCCGTGGACAAGGGGACGAGATGGCGGAGAAGGTCGGCATCGACGAGCTCGACGTCGCACTGCTACAAGCACTCACCGATCACCCCCGCACGGGAGCACTCGAACTAGCGCGGCTCACCGGCGTCGCCCGCGCCACGGTAGCCGCCCGGATCGACACGTTGGAACGAAGCGGCGTCGTCACCGGCTACGGCCCTGACATCGACCTGGTCGCCGCCGGACTCGGCGTCCAGGCGTTTGTCACCCTCGAAATCGCGCAAGGTGCGATCGAAGATGTCGAGCACGACCTGCGCGAGATCCCCGGCGTTCTCGAGGCATACGCGACCACGGGCGCCGGCGACGTTCTCTGCAGGGTCGCGGCCAGCTCGCACGAAGCACTGCAACGGATTCTCGTCACGTTGAACAGATCGCCGACGGTGGCCCGCTCGACCAGCGTGGTGATTCTGTCCCGGCTGGTGCCGTTCCGGACGTTGCCGCTGCTGGCCTCTGTCGCCGATCC
>DASRZB010000471.1:0-2027 GCA_035653855.1 Acidothermaceae bacterium
CAAACCTGCTCGCGTGGGTCGACTGCGTGGCCCAGCAGCAATCCGAGCCTCAGCCCACTACGGCGTGTTTCCTAGACACATCAAGCAAGGGAACTTATGCGGCGGGGGATGCGCTCAAGGTTGAGGTTTCGACACCGTTCCACTGGTTCGGCGTCATCGGGGCGAGCGGAGGAATCGTCGGCAAGGCCAGCTCGACGATCAGTGCAGGCGCGACGAACCGGATCGAGGCCGCGATGGTCTCGGGCAGCACGACCAATTCGTTCCTGACCACGCCCGGACCATTGGGCCAGAGTTCTACGTGCCTCTCGTGACCTGTGCGCGCATCTGGGTATCACAAGTTGCCGCCGACCCGTGGGCGACACTACGCAAGACCAATTGTCAAGCTGATGGCCCCCAACGCCGATAGCAATGATATGACCGAAAGGGAGCCTGTCTGATGGAAAGCAGCCGCGGGAATCTCGGCAAAGTTGGATCGCGTCGCTCGCCGGTGCTGAACAGCCGTGGCGGCGCGTTGCTGATCGCGGTCGCGTGCGCGGCGTTGGCCGGGCTGCTGATCTACCTCTTCGTCTCGCACTACAACAAGAAGGCGGCAACGCCGCCGCCGGCGTCGGTGACCGTCTTCGAGGCGACGCGCTACATTCCGCGCGGCACGCCTCAGGCGTCGGTCGCCGCGGAGAACCTGCTCAAGCCGGTCCAGGTGTCCGCCGCCCACGCGGTCTTGGGTGCGATCTCCGATCCGTCGGAGATCGTCGGCGAGGTGTCGACCGGAGGGATCACTGCAGGCCAGCAGGTGACCGCAGCTGACTTCAGCCATGCGAACATCACGCTCTCGTCGTACCTGACTGGCGATCAGCGCGCGATCGCTTTCTCGCTGGACGCCACCCACGGTCTGACCGCATACATCGCTGAGGGGGACACCGTCGACATCATGGCGCAGAGTGGTGGCAGGACCGAGATTGTTGCGCAGAACGTGCCCGTGCTTGCCAACGCTGGCGGCGACGTCGTCGTCCGCGTGACCGACAAGCAGGCGTTGAAGCTCGCCGCGGACACCGGCGTGGCGAGTCTGTGGTTGACGCTGCGGCCCGGCAGCGGTGCCAAGGAGTCCGTGAAGCTCGGCACCGTGGAGACGAGTTGATGCCGCGGCGGATTCGGGCCTTGGTCGCCCACGACGAGACGGTCACCGCCGCGCTGATCGGCGCGCATATCCCGGACGATGCCGGAATCGAGCTGGCCGAGGTCGTCCCGGCCCTTCAGAGCGGTCAAGACACGCTGCGGCGGTTCGATGCCGACGTGCTTCTGGTCGCGTGCCGCGAGGGTTCAACTGACGCGCTCGCGCTTGTTCAGTGGTGGCACAGCATGCGTGTCGGCAGGCCAGTCGTGGTGCTGTCGAACGGCTCTGACCCGGCGTTCGTACAGCAGGCGTTCGCTGCCGGCGCTGACGACCTGGTAGTCCTGCAACCTGGTCCCGCGGTGCCGGAGCAGAATCGGCGCGAAGTCGAGTTCTCGATTCACAAAGCGGTCGCCCGAGCGGCAGGCACAGGCGACCGTGCGCCCGACGCCGGAACGCTGATCTGTCTCTTCGGGTCGAAGGGGGGCGTCGGCAAGACGATGACGGCGACCAACCTCGCCGTTGCGATTGCGCAACGCGGACGCCGGACGGCGCTGGTCGATCTCGACCTGCAGTTCGGCGATGTCATGCTCGCATTGGGGCTCAACCCGGAGCGCACGATCTTCGACCTTGCAGTGTCCGGTGGCAGCCTCGACGCGGACAAGCTCGACGACTTCCTCCTGCGCCATCCGAGCGGTCTGCGCATCCTCGCTGCACCGACCAGGCCGGACCAGGCCGTGAACATCGAGGCCAGCTTCGTCGCCGACATCTACTCGCTGCTGCGCGAGGAGTACGAGTTCGTCATCGTGGACACGCCGCCCGCGTTCACCCCCGAGGTAATCGCGACCATGGATGTCGCCACGTGGGTGTGCATGGTCGGCATGGTCGACGCGCTGTCACTCAAGAACACACGGATCGG
>DASRZB010000472.1:0-8043 GCA_035653855.1 Acidothermaceae bacterium
CGATCTCGATGAGCTTGGTCGGGTTGGAGTCGAGGTCGACCATGTTGCCGGCTTCTTTGGCAGCCGACGTGCCGGTGTTCATCGCGACACCGACGTCGGCCTGGGCGAGCGCGGGTGCGTCGTTGGTGCCGTCCCCAGTCATCGCGACGAGCTTCCCGCCGGCTTGCTCCTTCTTGATCAACGCCATCTTGTCTTCAGGGGTGGCTTCGGCCAAGAAGTCGTCGACACCGGCCTCTTCGGCAATCGCGCGCGCGGTCAAAGGGTTGTCGCCGGTGATCATCACCGTGCGGATGCCCATCGCGCGCAGCTCGTCGAATCGCTCACGCATGCCTTGCTTGACGACGTCCTTTAGGTGAATCACCCCGAGCGCGCGAGCGCCTTGGCTGTCGTGGGCAGCGACAACGAGCGGGGTGCCGCCGGCGGCGGAGATGCCGTCGACGAGCGGTCCGAGGTCTGGTGGGATCGAGCCGCCGCCGACGCGGATCCACTCGGCGACCGAGCTTGCCGCGCCCTTGCGGACCTGACGAGTCTCACCGTTCTCAGTGATGTCGGCGCCACTCATGCGGGTCTGCGCGGTGAACGGGACGAAGGTCGCGTGCGTCAGTTCGCCAGGATGCCGCTCGCGCAGCCCATACCGCTCCTTTGCGAGGACGACGACAGAGCGGCCCTCAGGCGTCTCATCCGTAAGGCTCGACAGTTGAGCCGCGTCGGCAAGCTCGGCCTCGCTCACACCTGGCATCGGCAGGAACTCCGACGCCTGGCGGTTGCCGAGCGTGATCGTTCCGGTCTTGTCGAGCAGCAGTGTGTTCACATCTCCCGCGGCCTCGACGGCGCGACCCGACATGGCCAGCACATTGCGCTGCACAAGGCGGTCCATGCCGGCGATACCGATGGCGGACAACAAGGCGCCGATCGTTGTCGGGATCAGGCAGACCAGCAACGAGACGAGCACGATGCCGGTCACGCCGTTGCCCGTCAGCGCGCTCGTGTTTGGCACACCAGGCTGCTGGGCCTTGGAGAAGATGGCCAGCGGCTGAATGGTCGCCACTGCGAGAACAAAGATGATCGTGAGCGAGGCGAGCAGGATATTCAGGGCGATCTCGTTCGGCGTCTTCTGCCTGCTGGCGCCCTCAACAAGCGCAATCATCCGATCGATGAAGCTCTCGCCCGGCCTTTGGGTGATCACCACCACGATGCGGTCGGAGAGCACCTTCGTGCCGCCCGTGACCGACGACCGATCGCCGCCGGATTCGCGGATCACCGGCGCCGACTCGCCGGTGATGGCCGACTCGTCGACACTGGCGATGCCTTCGACGACGTCGCCGTCCCCGGGAATCGTCTCGTTTGCCTCGACCACGACGAAGTCGCCTTGAGTGAGCTGGCTCGCCACGATCTCCTGGATGTTGCGCGCGTCGACCGTCATGCCGGGCTTCCACCCGCTGACGCGGCGAGCCATCGTGGTGGTCTTCGCGCGCCGCAACGTTTCAGCTTGCGCCTTGCCACGACCCTCGGCTACTGCTTCGGCCAGGTTGGCGAACAAGACGGTGAGCCACAGCCACGCGGTGGTGATGATGGCGAATGCGGTGTGGTCGCGGATCGCCAACCAGGTGGTGAACACCGAGCCAATCTCGACGATGAACATCACCGGGTTCTTGTAGAGCGTCGCCGGGTTCAGCTTGCGAAACGCGTCAGGCGTCGAGCGCCACAATTGGTGGGGATCGAGCAAGCCGCCCTGCACCCGATGCGTTGCAGGCATCGCGACGGGTGGGGTGAGCGCAGTCGACGTCATCAGTGCAGACCTTCCGCGAACGGGCCAAGTGCAAGCGCTGGCAAGTAAGTGAGAGCAACCACGATGAGCACCACACCGACGACCATGCCGATGAACAACGGCCGGTGCGTAGGCAACGTGCCCTCCGACACAGGAACGGGTTGTTGCCTAGCCAGTGACGCTGCCAACCCGAGCACGAAGATCATCGGAATGAAGCGCGCCCCCAGCATCACTATGCCCAGCACGGTGTTGTACCAGTTCGTATTCACACCGATGCCGGCAAACGCTGAGCCGTTGTTGTTGGCAGTGGAGGTGAACGCGTACAGCACCTCTGAAAGGCCGTGCGCGCCAGTATTCTCCATCTGCGCACGTTCACCAGGTAAGGCCATTGCAACCGCGGTGCCGATGAGCACGAACGCGGGAGTCGTTAAGAAATACAGGGATGAGAACTTCATCTCGCGCGCTGCGATCTTCTTGCCGAGGTACTCCGGTGTTCGCCCGACCATCAAGCCGCCCACGAACACCGTGATCGTTGCGAGTACGAGGATGCCGTACAAACCGCTGCCAGTGCCGCCGGGAGCGACCTCACCCAGCTGCATGTCCAGCAGTGTGATCGCGCCGCCCAAACTCGTGTAGGAGTCGTGCATCGAGTCGACCGCACCGGTTGACGTGAGCGTCGTCGCCGACGCGAACGTTGCAGAGTCGAGCACGCCAAACCGCGTCTCGGTGCCCTCCGACGCTGCGCCGACCGACGTAGGCACGCTGCCGTGGTGTACACCCTGAGCGATGTTGAGACCAATCACGCTGAGGATCGACAGCACAGCCATGACAGCGACAATCGCGAGGCCCTGGCGCTTGTCGCCCACCATGCGACCGAATGTGCGCGGCAGAGCGAACCCGATGACCAGCAGGAAATAGATCTGGAACCAGTTTGTCCAGTTGGTCGGGTTCTCGAATGGGTGCGAAGAGTTCGCGTTGTACGGACCCCCGCCGTTGGTACCTATCTCCTTGATAGCCTCCTGCGAGGCGTAGGGACCGCCGGTGATGGATTGGTGACCGCCGGCGATGGTATTGACGACGTGGGTGGCGTGGAAGTTGTCGATCGCGCCACCGGCGATGAGGATGATCGCGAACACGACCGACATCGGCAGCAGGATCCGGGTGATGGTGCGGATCAGATCAACCCAGAAGTTGCCGAGCTGATCCGTACGCGACCGTGCGAAGCCACGCACGAGAGCGATCGCAACACAGATGCCCACCGCAGCCGACACAAAGTTCTGCACGGCGAGGCCGGCCATCTGCGCGGTGTAGCCCAGTGTCGATTCGCCCGAGTACGACTGCCAGTTGGTATTCGTCGTGAAGCTCGCGGCAGTGTTGAATGACTGCCCTTGCTCCATGCCCTTGTAGCCGAGACTGAACGGCAAGTGGTGCTGCGCGCGCAGCATCAGATAGAGCCCGAGCACGGACATGAGCGAAAACGCGAGCACGCTCCGCAAGTACGTCGACCACTTCTGGTCGGCGTCTGGGTTCACACCGATTGCGCGGTAAATGACGCGCTCGGCGCGCCAATGGGTCTTGCCCATGAAGACGCGCGCCATGTAGTCGCCAAGTGGCCGGTACGACAAGGCCAGGGCGATGACAAGTGAGGCGAGGAAGAGAATACCTGCGAGGGTCGCGTTCATTTCAGAAGCGCTCCGGCATCAGCAACGCGATGACTAGGTAGACGGCGACGCCGATCGCGAGGATCAGCCCGATCAGATTTTCGGCGCTCACAGTTTCTCGGCCCCCCGCGCGATCAGCGCGAAGATCGCGAAGACCGCGAGCAAGAGCAGGATGAAGAACAGGTCACGCATGGTGATCTCCCTGAAGTTCAGAAATTGGGCGCATCGCAAGTTGGTGTCGTTCGACGTCAAGGTTTCGGGCCAGTGCCATAGCAAATCCCGTGGCGACGAGAACGCCGATCCGAATGACGTCCTCGCGGCCGGCCCAACCGAGCTGGCCCTCCGTGTGCACGACGAGGCCGTTCAGCATCAGCCACCCGCATAGCGCGACGAGCAGGCTCGTCAGCGGGCGGCACCACCAGCAGACCAGACCGACGGCAACTGCCATGACGGCGAGTTGGGTGCCCCAGTGGACGCCCTTACCTGCGGCAGCGATCGCCACGGCGACGCCGAGAGTCACGCCGAACGCCACGATGCCGACGAATGCGTCGGGCAGGCGCGGGTCCGTGACACTCATCGGGCGACGGTGGATCACAAAGGCGCGGGGTCGGCCGTGCGTCAAAGGCAGCACGGCTTCCTCCTCTCGAATCGGTGCCCAAGCGGGCAACGATCCAGTGAAACTCTGCGCGGGGGGGCCGGCCGGCTTCTTGATGGAACCCTGACGCGGGCGCGGAAAACCCTGACGCGTTCCTGACGCATCTGCGTCCAACTGCGGTCGACGACCGGTAGCGTCCGAGCCATCAGAGCCCTCGACCGTCGACCCAGACCCGACCCGTCACCCCGCGTGGTTGCCGGGGTTGTCGGTGCGCTCGCCGCACTCTTCGTCGCGGCGCGCGACCTCAGCCACGGCGGCCACCTGGGCGCATTCGCGCTAGCGAGCAACGTCTTCGTGCACCCCGGAGCCACCAGCGATTTGCCAATACACACCGGCACTAACGGCTATGACGGGCAGTTCTACTACCGACTCGCACTCAATCCGCTGACCCACCAGGTGACGGCCTTCCACATCACCCTGGACAACCCGCCGTACCGCCAGCAGCGAGTCGGTCTACCTGCGACCGCCTGGGCGGTCCGCGAAGTGTTCCGCATCCCGACGTCCCTCGTCCTTGTGCTTGTGAATGTTCTTGCAATCGTCGTCGTCGGCTGGGCGGGAGCGACATGGGCACGTAAGTACGGCCGTTCGACCTGGTGGGGCGTCGCGGTCGCAGCGTCCCCGGCGTTGGTGATGGCGCTCGCGCGCGACCTCACAGAGCCGCTCGCGACTGCAGCGTTGCTCGTCGGGTTGCTGTCGTGGACGAGCGGACGGCGGTGGGTGTCGTCAATTGCCTTCACCGCCGCCGTTCTGTGCCGGGAGACAGTGCTCATCGTGTTGCTTGGCATGGGCGTGTGGTGTCTCGTGCAGTTGCTGCGCGGCGGTGGTCGCGGCATCCGGCGCGCGAGTGCGATTCAGATCCTTGCGCTCTGCGTGCCTGCCGCGGTCGAAGTCAGTTGGCAGTTGCACGTGAAAGAGGTCTGGGGCGGCAAGAAGCTTCCGACGTTGTCGGGCAATGGGCAAGTCGGGTTCAGCTTGTTGAAGCCCTTCCGGTCGTTCTTCTTCAACGCAAGCGACATCGGCTTGTCGCATCAAGGAATCCTCGACGGAATCTGGCTGGTCGAGCGCTTCCTGCTACTCGGGCTGCTCATCGTGGTGGCCAGCGGGCTGCTGCGATCTGCTGCGCCGCCGGAGCTACGGCTCGGATGGGTCTTCGCCGCACTGCTTGCGCTGGCCGTGGCCTGGAACCAGGACGTCGAATTCGTCCGAGCCGCCAACGAGGCGATCGTGGTCGGGCAGCTGCTGCTACTCGCACGCAAGGACCGAGTCGCCGGCGTTGCGGTGACCGGAATCGCGGGGTGGTCCGTGCTCGTCGCGGCGGTCTACGCCGCTGCGCTGTAGCTGGGCTGTTGACGGCGGGGTGTCACGATCAGCCACCAGATGGCCATCGTCACGACTGCCAGTACGAGAGCGAACGGCAACAACGTCCAAGCCCCGGTTCCTTGCCCGAGCGCTCCGGCCAACCAGGGCAGTGCGGACCCGCCGACCACCGATCCTGCGTTCATCACCCCGATGGCGGTGGGTACGAGTCGCACGGGGGTCACGTTGGTTACCATCGCCATCGCCGTGGGAAAGATGGGGCCCAGGAAGAAGCCGAGGAGGACAAACCCGGGAATGCTTGCCGCACCTGGCAGCACCCAGGTAAGCGCCGCGACGACTGTGACACCGATCAGGCAGCCGAACGCCATGTTGGCGGCAGTCGCGCCGATCCTGGTCGCGAACGGACTGATCAGGAATCTGCCGAGAGTGAGCCCCAACCAGTAGCCGCTGACGACATAGCCGGCGAGCACGCGGTGTTCGCCGCGCGCTTGGACCAAGTAGCTGAATCCCCAGTTGCCCATGCTGATCTCAAGCCCGACGTAGACGGCGAGCAGCGCGGCGCCAAGCAAGACGGTTCGTTGTCGCAGCGCGGAGGCCAAGAGTCCCCGGCTCCGTTGCTCCGGGTTGTGAGTTGCAGGAGGTTCGGGAGCAGCCATCTCGTGCCGCGGATACGTCGCCCAAATCGCGAGGACAAATGGCACCTCGGCCGCGGCAAGAACGAACCACACCGTTCTCCACGATGCGAATCCGAGGATCCACGTCGCAAGTAGCGGACCCAAGAGCGCACCGACGCCGAAGAACGCGTGCAGCCGGTTGGTCAGTGCGGTCGAGTTCGGAAGCGCCACGACGTAGGCCTGGAAGCCCGACTCGGCGACGCCCGCCCCGAAGCCGGTGACGATCGCGATCAGCACGAACGCGACGAATGGCGGTCGGGTAGCGATGTAGAGGCCGACCACGGCAGTCAGGGTTGCGCCGACGACCAGCGCCATCCGCATACCAAGGCGGTGCACCATCGGGCCGGCCAGCAGGCTCGCCAGCACGAAGCCGACGGATCCAGTGAAGAAGGTGCTACCAATGGCTGTCTTGCTCACCCCGTAGTCGCTGATCTGCGCGGGTAGCAGCACACCGGTCGCACCTGCGTTGACGCCTACGAGCACGAAGGCCGCGAAGGCGACCGTGACCGGCGTCCGTTCACCACCTCGAAGGGCGGACATGCACCCTCCAGGCGGGCAGCGGCACGACTACTGCGACGTCACCCTAGCGATCGCAAACCGACCTGGCGATGCATGATTACGGCAGCCCTGGTTACCAGTCATCGGTATCGCCGATCAACAGACTGCGTAGCCGATTCGATGAAGGGAGGAGCGCGATGAGTTACCAGCCACCGTTTCGTGCTGACCACGTCGGTAGCTTGCTGCGGCCAAAGAATCTGCTGCAGGCACGTGAGGACCACGCCGCCGGCGTACTTAGCGCCGACGAGCTGGGCGCGATCGAGGACGACGCCATCCGTGACGTCGTGGCGATGCAGGAGAACGTGGGGCTGCAATCGGCGACGGACGGCGAGTTCCGGCGCACGTCGTGGCACATGGACTTCATTTACTCACTCGGTGGCATCTCGCGTACCGACGAGAAGATCACTGTGCACTTCGAAAACGAGGCTGGCAATCTCGACTTTGAGTCGGCGGCGCTGCGGGTGCACGACCGCGTTCGGCTCGATCGGACCATTTTCGCCGACGCGTTCTCGTTCCTGAAGCAACAGGTGACGACGGCCACGCCGAAGCTGACGATTCCGTCGCCGAGCATGGTGCACTACCGGGGTGGTCCGGCGGCCATAGACCGCAGTGTCTACCCCGACATCGAGATGTTCTGGGCCGACTTGGTTGCCGCATACGCCGAGGAGGTACGGCGGCTCGGCGAACTCGGAGTCACCTACTTGCAGCTCGATGACACCAGCCTCGCCTATCTCAATGATCCTCGGCAGCGGGCGATGATGGCCGCACAGGGCGCGGATTCCGAACACCTGCACGAGCGCTACATCCGCAACATCAATGCCGTGCTCGAACACAAGCCCTCGGATATGCGCGTGACGACCCACATGTGCCGCGGCAACTACCGGTCGTCGTGGACCGCGTCGGGCGGCTACGACTTCGTCGCCGAAGCCCTGTTCGGGCAGCTCGGCGTCGACGGGTTCTTCCTCGAGTATGACGACCCGCGGTCAGGCGACTTTTCGCCGCTGCGTTTCGTACCGCCCGGCAAAATGGTCGTTCTTGGGCTGGTGACGACCAAGCGTGGCGCGTTGGAGAGCAAGGACGACCTGAAACGCCGCATCGACGAAGCGAGCCAATACGTGCCGCTCGAGCAGATCTGCCTATCTCCGCAATGCGGATTCTCTTCGACCGTCGAAGGCAATGCCCTCACCTATGACGAGGAGGTCGCCAAGCTGCAGCTGGTGGTCGAGACTGCGCAAGACGTCTGGGGCTGAATCGATATGCCGCTTGTGTGTGGACGGATGGATGGATGGATGGATGGATGGAGCGGGTGACGGGAATCGAACCCGCACTGTCAGCTTGGGAAGGCACGTCAGACCTCACGATTTCCCTTATACAGCAGGGATTTCTGGTACCTTAGCAGTTCCCGTGGAG
>DASRZB010000473.1:0-2199 GCA_035653855.1 Acidothermaceae bacterium
GTCGTCTTCGATCCGCAGATGGGCGGTCGGCGGGTCGACGCGCAGGGTCACCCACAAGTGCTCGGCCGCAGCGTGCTTGCGGGCATTCGTGATGGCCTCCTGGGCGATGCGCAGCAACTCGGTTTCGGCCGCGATCGGGAGCCGATCGGGTGACTCGTCCAAGACCAGGTGAACAGAGAACGTCGTCCCGGCGCTCACGGCACGCACATAGTCCGAGAGTGCGGTGCCGAGAGCAACCTGCGCCTGCACCTCGCTACGTAGGTCGAAGATCGACAGTCGGAGCTCCCCGACCATACGAGTGATCTCACCGCGCAGTTTGCGCAGCACGTCGGCCATCGGCGGGTTGCCGGCTCGCACGTGCTCTTGCGTGTCCTGCGACGCCTCGGCGACCAGATCGTCGACGGCGTAGCCCAGTGATGCGAGTTCTTGCGCGATCCCATCGTGGATCTCTCGCGCCAGGCGACGGCGTTCCTCCGAGGTCGCGATGGAGCGCACCTCACCAAAGAGCAGTGCGGTCTCAAGCCGCAGCGCGGTCTCGTCGACCAAGCGCATCGCCGGCTCAACCAGACGCAACTCCGAGCTCGCCGGTCCGGTGCGGTACGTCGGGGAGCGCTGATGGGTCTCGAGGGCGACCAGCCCGAAGGTTCGTGAACCCATCCGCAGCGGCAGCACGGTGTGCCCGAAACGGCTCGGGTCGGACGCCGTGGGGCTGTCACCGAGCGGCTCGCTGGCCAGCGTCGGGCCTGACGTGAGCCACGCCCTTCCGAGCGGGGTGTCGTCGGCGAGAGAGGTGTCCCAGTCGACGAAGCTCGCACCCTCAAGTGCCAGCGGGAGCAGCCGTCCACCTTCTGCTCGCACGAACACCGCTCCGCGTTCGTAGGGCATCTGTGTGCGCAACGTCTGCAGGAGTCCTTGGGCCAGGCTCACCGGGTCGAGGCCTCCGACGAGTTGGCGACTCACCGTGCGCAGCTGGCTGAGCAGTTCGTAGGCGTCTTCATACGACCGGTTTTGGTCAGAGCCGGCCGACGCGGCGGCCAGCCGGCGAATCCAGGCGGCAAGCAAGCCGACCGCTAGTGCGAGCAGCACCCATTGACTGGAGTTCGCCGCAAAGGTGTGCAGCGCTGTGGGATTTTTCGCGATCAGGTGGCCAGTCAGCAACACGAATGCGGCCATGCCAGTGGCGGTGACGGCTGGTACCAGACCGTAGATCAAGCCGGCGGCAAATGCTGGTGCAAGCAGGTACGGCAGCAGGCCGGTGCGGTCCGACGGCGGTGCAATGACGGCACCGGCCGCGATGCATGCCTCGAGCGTCGGCAGCAGCCGCCTAACCACCACGTTGCTGCTCGGTATGTACGCAACGGCCGCAGCAACGACAAGAACCAACGCGCCGGCCACGGTGCGGCGCGGGTGTGCATCGAGGGCGGCGACCACGAAACAGAACCCGAGCAGACCAAGCCGGACGGCGAATGCGAGCGTGCGTGGCTCAGCGAGCCGCGCCCATCGTCGTCCCTGCTTCATCGTGGCGTCCTAGTGGTTGAACAACGAGTGATAGGCCGAGATCGCGGCTGGTCCCATGACCACGATGAACAGCGCGGGCAGGATGCAGAAGATCAGCGGGAACAGGATCTTCACTGGCACCTTCTGCGCCATTTCTTCGGCACGCTGGCTGCGCTTCACCCGCAAGTCCCTGGCCTGCACGCGCAACACGTTCGCGACCGGGATACCGAAGGTATCGGCTTGCACCATTGCCGTGACGAAGCCGCGCAGCTCGGCAACGTTTGTCCGGTCGGCGACTGCACGCAAGGCATCGATGCGCGATAACCCGATCTGCATTTCCTGAAGCACCCGGAACAGCTCTTCTGCCAGCGGACCTCGGGTGTTGCGGGCTACCTGCGACAGCGCCGCGTCGAATGGCAGCCCGGCTTCGACCGAGATCGTCAGGAGGTCCATCGAGTCGGGCAGATCGCGGCGAATCCGCTCGTTGCGGTTGTACGCGGTTTGATAGAGCACGAGGTCGGGCGCAAAGTAGCCGAGCGGGCCTAGCAAAACAGTGACGCCCGCCGTGACCGCAAGGCCGCCACTCAACGCCAGTGGCACGGCAATGCCGACCGCGATTCCACACACCAAGCCGATGACTTTGAACGCCAGGATGCGTTCGACGTCCCAGCCCGCCGGGTTTCCGGCGAGGTCGATGCGATG
>DASRZB010000474.1:0-2211 GCA_035653855.1 Acidothermaceae bacterium
CGGGGACCTGAGCAGACTCAAAACACGCTCCACCCGAGTCAGCCGCGGCCACACCTCCCGCGCCGTCCTCGCCGACCTCCGTGCCCACATCGCCTCCCTCGGCGGCCCGATCGAAGCCTCCCTCACCGTCTACCACGACAACGCCGACCAGCTCGAGAACCAACTCGACGCCCTCGACAACCGCATCACCGAAGCAGAAACCGCGCCGACACCCGACCGGGCCGAAGCCCGCGACCTCATCGACACATCCACCCAGCTCCGCGCCACCCTCGACAAGCTCCACCACGCCCGCTACACCGACGACAACCTGACCACCCGAACCCTCCAACTCCAGACCAGACTCGACCTCGCCCAAACCCGCATCACGCGCGTGTACGGGCTCCACCTCCAAACCCACCTCGGCGACGGGACAGCGTTATGACCACAACGCCAGCGCGACCGCGGACATCGAACGGCCGATCCTCGATCTACCTCGGCGCCGACGGCCGCTGGCACGGGCGCATCAGTGTCGGACTGAAACCGGACGGCGGGGCTGACCGGCGACACGTGACAGCCGCGACGCAGAAGGAGGTGACGCGCAAAGTACGTGCTCTCGAAAAGGCGCGGACCGATGGCGCCGTCACCGATGCCGGGCGGGCACCGATCCTCGAACAATGGCTGGATGACTGGCTGGCGTCGTCCTCGCTTCGGGTGCGGTCGAGCACCCTGGCTGGCTACCAGGTCGATATCCGAAAGCACATCGTCCCCGCAATCGGCCGACATCGCCTCGACCGCCTACTGCCGGAGCACATCGAGCACCTGTACCGGATGATGCTCGCTAAGGACGGCATCGGCGTCGGGAGCGTTCACCACGTCCGGCGCACCCTGAGCAAGGCTCTCAACGACGCAAAAGCACGAGGACGGATCTCACGCAATCCGGTCTCGCTTGCGCACACGCCGCGGTATACGCCACCGGACATCCAGCCGCTGACGACAGCGGAGGCTCGGAAGATCCTGGTTGCAGCCTCCGATGAAAGGAATGGGTGCGCGTTCATCATCGCCTTGTCGCTGGGACTCCGCCGTGGCGAGGCGCTCGCCCTGCATTGGTCCGACCTGGACCTCGAAGTGCGGCGACTGAGCGTCGGCCAGTCTCTGTCGCGTCGCGCGTGGCATCACGGCTGCGACAACGTCCGGCGCTGTGTCGAGGGTCGACACCACGGTCGCCTTGGCTGTCGCAAGCACTCCCTCAAGGCCTACCCGAGCGGCTGCCCTCGCCCATGCACCGCTGCGTGCACGGCGCACGCAGCGACCTGCCCTCAGCGTCGCGGCGGGGGACTAGTCCTAAACGAACCGAAGACGCAAAAGTCACGACGCACTCTTCCGCTGCCGGTCCCGCTCGTCGACGCGCTTCGTACTCATCGGCGGGCGCAAGCTGAGGCACGCTTGCTTGCCGGTTCGATGTGGCAAGACAACGACTTCGTGTTCACGGGTGCGACCGGACAGCCGGTCGACCCGAATCGGCACAGCGAGCACTGGGCGGCGTTCGTTTTGCGACTCGGCGTCAGACCCGCGCGTCTGCACGATGCCCGTCACACGGCGGCAACTCTGTTGCTCGTGCAGGGCGTCGATCAGCGGGTCGTCATGGACATGTTCGGCTGGACGTCAGGGAGCATGACGTCGCGATACCAGCACGTCGTTCCCGAACTTCAGGAGGAGGCCAGTCGACGGATGACCGAGTTGCTTTGGGGCGCACCCAAATGAATCGCCGACGTGTTCAGCTGCCACCGACACTGACCGCAAGCCGGCAGCACGGGCGCGCGCGCATCCTGCTCTGAGGCGCCCCGCGGCCGGCGCGCGATGCTCAGAACTCCACGACATATCTGGGAACGAACGTCTCCGCGGTTGGCCGCACGCCTGCAATTCGATCGAGCCGGTAGCCACGAACCTGCCCGTGGTCGTTGAGGACCATGAGTCGTATGTCGCCGGCTTCGCCAGCTCGCAGTGAGTAGGGCTCGACGACCCGCGGGCCTCGGCGCCCTTGGAGCGCGCGGTAATCGATTTCGACCTTGAGGCGGTTGGCGCCCGCGTAACGGACCAGCTCTAACGGGAAGCCGTACCGCCACGAGCGGATGGCCCGAGGCGCCGCCCATGTCGGGTCGAGGCCCGGCTCCTCGACGCGCGGCAGAGTTGGCATGACGAGGTCTCCGCTCAACCATTTGAAGACATCGGCCA
>DASRZB010000475.1:0-2688 GCA_035653855.1 Acidothermaceae bacterium
ATCAGCACCGCATCACGAGCTCACCACACCGGTCGGGGTGGGGCCAACTCTGATGATCACGGTGGGGCCGCTTGACGTGATCATTCCCATACGCTGCCCGTCATGGCGAACCATCCCGCTCCTCCGTTGCGCGTCAGTGACCCTGAACGCGCCGAGCTCCGGGCGCTCGCCCGGGCTGGACGAACCGAACAGCGCATCGCAACCCGGGCCCGCATCGTGCTTCGGGCAGCCGCGGGGCGAGCCAACCGCTCCATTGCCGACGAGCTCGGGGTGAGCCCCATGACCGTCCTGCTCTGGCGCAGCCGGTTCGCGCACCAGCGGCTCGCCGGGTTGCACGACGCGCCACGGCCCGGGCGGGAACCAACCTACGGGCGGCCGGAGCGCGATCGGGTGATCGCGCTCACCCTCGAGCCACCGCCCGACGGGACCACCCACTGGAGCGCCCGGCGGATGGCACGGCGCACCGGCATCAGCATCACCACCATCCAGCGCATCTGGGCCGAGGCGAGCCTGAAGCCACACCGCACCGAGACGTTCAAGTGGAGCACCGATCCCGAGCTCATCACCAAAGTCCGCGACGTGGTGGGTCTCTACGTGAACCCCCCTGAGCGGGCGATCGTGTTGAGCATGGACGAGAAGACGCAGATCCAGGCCCTCGATCGGACCCAGCCCATGCTCCCGCTGCGGCCGGGACAGGTCGAGCGCCACACCCACGACTACGAGCGGCACGGCACGACCAGCCTGTTCGCGGCGCTCAACGTAGCGACCGGGGAGGTCACCCACGAGGCCCGGGCGCGGCACACCGGCGCCGACTTCCTTGCCTTCCTGCGGCGGGTCGAGCGCGCCTACCCCGACGAGGAACTCCACGTCGTGCTCGACAACGTCAGCTCCCACAAGACGCCAGCGATCCGCGCCTGGCTGGCGCGCCACCCCCGCATCACCTTCCACTTCACCCCGACCTCCGCGTCCTGGCTGAACCAGGTCGAGACCTGGTTCAGCGTCCTTTCCCGGCAGGCCATCCGACGGGGCAGCTTCCGGAGCGTGAAGGAGCTGATTGCCGCCATCGCGACCTTCATCGAGCACTGGAACGCGGGAGCGACGCCCTTCATCTGGATCAAGACCGCCGACGAGATCCTCGCCAAGGCGGTCCGCAAGACCCCAGCGTTCAGCGAATCGAGGCACTAGCCTCTCCCGTGGTCCTTGTCGGATCCCTTGGCCGGGTCAGCGTGGCCCTTCATGGCCAGTGTCGCCACGCGCGTCACGAGCACGTTGTTGCTGCTGATGGCCGTCACCCAGACCTGGCTCGTGCCGCTGGCGAGCGTCAGGTGGACGTGGCCGTTGCCGTTGCCATGGCGGTTCGTGTGGATCGTGAACGGCGTCGAACACGTGCCCGACTGGTCCACGTACACGCGGTACGTCGCGTTCGGGGTGGCGTTCTTGAGCGACACCGTGACGTTGAGCCGGTTCTTGCCGGTCGTGTTGACGACCGCGAAGCCGAAGCTGCGCGCGCCCGCGGCCGGCATGGCTCCGCCAGAGGCGCACTGCCCGCCGCTGGTGCCGGCGAAGAACGCGACCTTGCGGGCTCCGTGGCCGTTCTCGTGCTCCTTGCCGCCCCCCGCCGCGTTGACGTTCGTGAACGTCACCCTGGTGTTGGAGTCCACGACGGGCGAGCCGGTCGTCGGTGTCACGGTAACCGTGATGAAGCCGCTGCCCGGGGTCGTGGGCGCCTTGAGGGCCAACGTCTTGCCGGCGACCAGACCGAAGTTGGCGCAGGAGACCGTGACGGACGTCCCGTTGACCGGGCTGGTCACGCCCGGCAGCGATGTCGTGGTGAAGGTGCCGGCGCTGGTCGTGACGGTGAAGCTGGCCTGCGAGGTGCAGGTCACGGTCCCGAACGTCACCAGGATGGTGCTGATCCCGTTGGCCGGCACGGAGGTCGGGCTCACGGTCACGGGCACGACGGTTCCCGCCATGAGGCCGATCGCGTTGAGGGTGGCGATGCCGACGCCGGCGGCGCCCCCCACGCTCAGGGTGACAGTGGAGGTCCCGGAGGTGCTGCTCGTCAGGACCTGGCCCCCGCTCAGGTCGAGTGCCCAGGCCCCCGTGACCGGGAACGCCGTGACGGTCCAGGTCTCCGTCCGGTTGCCGCTCGATGCCACCGGTCCGCCGACCGTGATCCCGGCCGACGGTGCGAGCGTCGGCAGCACGATCCACGAGTAGCCGGGCGGTAGCGTGACGGCGATCGTCGTGCCCGTCGTCAGCGAGTCGCCGGGGGCCGTGCCGCTCCACGTGTAGCCGATTCCGACGTTCGTCGCGACGCCGGCCGGAACGTTCACCGCGGGATCGAGGTTGGTGATGGTGAGCGCGAACGTGGTGGCCACGAGCGACGTGGCGAGGAGCGAAGCGAGCAGAGCGGCGGTGATGCCGGCGGCTGCGTGCCTTCTCCACTGGATCATGCGAGACCTCCTTGGCTCCGTGCTCGAGCCCGAACCGGGCCGCGATCGGCGCCCCGCTCGCAGGCGGGTGTCTTCTCCGGCGCAGGCACATCGCGTCCCGTGCGCAGACCGGCAACTGTGGAAACGACGACGCGGCCCATCCGTTACGGCCGGGACGCATCGCAGGTCGGCGGCTTTGGGCCACGACGCCACGGGCCGGCTCTGCAGGCGCGCGTGCGGCTCCGCCGGCAGG